>JBOGGR010000235.1:0-4582 GCA_050744025.1 Acidimicrobiales bacterium | reverse complement strand
GGGTCGAGCGGCTCCAGCGGGCGAAGGCGGTGGCCGTGGCCGGCTACTCCATCGAGACCCCCCGCCTCCTGCTCAACTCCACGTCGCCCCGCCACAGGCAGGGCCTCGGCAACAACGAGGACCAGGTCGGGCGCTACGTGATGGTCCAGGGGGCCACCCAGACGGCCGGGCGCTTCCCGACCGAGCTGCGGATGTACAAGGCGCCCCCGCCCGAGGTCTCCTCCGAGGACTTCTACGAGACCGACCCCACACGGGGCTTCGCCCGGGGGTTCTCCATCCAGACGGTGTCCCCCCAGCCGATCGGCTGGGCCGAGCACGTGCTGGCCGACGGCCACTGGGGCGGGGCGCTGCGGGAGTACATGCGGGACTACAACCACTGGACGACCGTCGGGGTGCTGAACGAGCTGCTGGCAGAGCCCGAGAACCGCGTCACCCTGGCCGATGAGCTGGACCCCTACGGCCTGCCGGTGGCCCGCTTCGACTACAGCCTGTGCGACAACGACAGGGCCAACATCGCCTGGTCGACCCAGGTCATCAAGGACATCCTGCACGCCGGCGGGGCCCAGGACATCCTCACGATCGACCGCTACGCCCACCTGATCGGGGGGGCCAGGATGGGCACGAGCCCGGCCAACAGCGTGGTCGACTCCGACCAGCGGGTCTGGGGCGTGCCCAACCTCTACCTGGCCGACGGGAGCGTCTGCCCGACCCAGGGAGCTGCCAACCCTGCCCTCACGATCATGGCGCTGGCTTCGCGGCTGGCCGACCGCCTCTCCAATCCATGACCGGCGCAGCTGGCGGTCCTCCGGCGGCCGGCCGGTACCGCCCTATCGGGGACTACGCCTTCCTGTCGGACTGCCACAGCGTGGCCCTCGTGGACCGCGGCGGGTCGGTCGACTGGTGCTGCATGCCGAGGGTGGACTCGGCCAGCGTCTTCGGTCGCGTCCTCGACCACGACCGGGGCGGCTGGTGCGGGATCGCCCCGGTGGACGAAGCAGCCGAGTCGTCCCGGCGCTACGTGGACGACAGCCTGGTCCTGGAGACGACCTTCCGCTCGTCGGGCGGGGAGGCCCGGCTGATCGACTGCTTCACCATGAGGGAGGGCGGGAGGGACAGCCCCCACCGCCAGCTGCTGCGGGTCGTCGAGGGCGTGCGGGGGCGCCTGGAGGTCGCCGTCCAGGTGGTGCCCAGGTTCGACTACGGGGAGATCAGGCCCTGGCTCCGCCACCACGGGGAGGGGACCTGGAGCGCCACCGGCGGGGACGACGCCCTGGTCGTCTCCGGGGACTTCGACCTGTCGGGGGCCGACCACGGCCTCACCGCCACGTCGGAGATCAGGGCCGGGAGCCGGGCCCGCCTGTCGATCACCTTCGTGGACCCGGCCGAGCTGGACGAGCTCCCTCCCCGCCCGATCCCGTCCGAGGACCTGGACGGCCGGCTGGCCGACACCATCGCATGGTGGCAGCGCTGGGCCGCCCACATCCGCCTGGACTCCCCGGACGGCCCGGCCGCGAAGCGCTCGGCGGTGGTGCTGAAGGGCCTCACCAACGCCCCCACCGGGGCCATCGCCGCCGCCCCCACGACGTCCCTCCCGGAGGCGGCCGGAGGCGGCCGGAACTGGGACTACCGCCTGTCCTGGGTGAGGGACTCGAGCTTCGCGGTGCGGGCCCTGGCCGAGCTGGGCGGGGTGGCCGAGGCAGACGGCTTCCGCCGCTTCATCGAGCGCAGCGCCGCCGGCAGCGTGGAGACCCTCCAGATCGTCTACGGCGTCGGCGGCCAGCGACGGCTGACCGAGCAGGAGCTGCCCCACCTGGAGGGCTGGCGGGGCAGCCGGCCCGTGCGCATCGGCAACGGGGCCGCCACCCAGGTCCAGAACGACGTGTACGGCGAGCTGGTCGACCTCTCGTGGCGCTGGCACCGCCGGGGCCACTCGCCCGACGACGACTACTGGCGCTTCCTCCTGGCCCTGGTCGACGCCGCGGCCGACCGCTGGTCGGAGCCGGACCGGGGGCTGTGGGAGATGCGGGGGGAGCCCAGGCACAACGTCCACTCCAAGGTCATGTGCTGGGTGGCCCTGGACAGGGGGGTCAGGCTGGCCGAGGAGTGCCTGCGCCAGGCCCCGGCCCGGCGGTGGGCCAAGGTGCGCGACGAGATCAGGGCCTCGGTGGAGGAGCACGGGGTGGACCCGGCCCGGGGCGTCTTCGTGCAGGCCTACGGCGCCGCCGACCTCGACGCCGCCCTGCTGCTGCTGCCAACCGTCGACTTCGTCGCGTACGACGACGAGCGCATGCTCGCCACCACCGACGCCATCATGTCCGACCTCGACGACGGGTCCGGCCTGCTGCTGCGCTACCGCGACGCCGACGACCTGGAGGGGAAGGAGGGGGCGTTCGTGACGTGCTCGTTCTGGCTGGTGGAGTGCCTTGCCCACCAGGGCCGGCTGGAGGAGGCCAGGGCCGTGTTCGACCGGGCCGCTTCGGCCGGCAACGACCTCGGCCTCTACTCCGAGGAGTACGACAGCCGGGCCGGCGAGCTGCTCGGCAACTTCCCCCAGGGCCTGTCCCATCTGGCCCACATCGCCGCCGCCACCGCCCTGGCCGAGCGCACCGCGGCCACCTCCGGAGCCGGCCCGACCCGACGAGGAGAGGGATGATGACCACGACGGAAGAGCGTCAGCCGAAGGACGAGGCGCCGGCCGGCGCCCAGGTCGAGCTGGCCTTCCACGACCAGCGGGCCCACGTCGTGGAGGTGGGCGGGGCGGTGCGGGCCTACACGGCCGGGGACCGCCCGCTGCTGGACGGCTACGGCGCCGCCGAGCGCTGCACCGGCGCGAGGGGACAGTCGCTGATCCCGTGGCCCAACCGCCTCCGCGACGGGCGCTACACGTTCGGCGGCCTCGACCACCAGCTCCCCCTCACCGAGCCTGCCCGCCAGAACGCCATCCACGGCCTGGTGCGCTGGGCGAACTGGACGGTTGCCGAGCAGGACCGCGCGCGGGTCACCATGGCCCACACCCTTCACCCGAGGGACGGGTGGCCCTTCACCCTCGGCCTCCGCATCGCGTACGAGCTCGGGGAGGACGGGCTCTCGGTGCGGACGACGGCCACCAACCTGGGCGGCGGGCCATGCCCGTACGGCGCCGGCGCCCATCCCTACCTGACCCTCGGCACCGGGAGCATCGACGAGCTCTCCCTCCGGGCCCCCGGGACGCGCTGGATGCGGACCGACGACCGGATGATCCCCGAGGGCCTGGAGCCGGTGGACCAGAGCTCCTACGACTGGAGGGAGCACCGGGTCATCGGCTCGACAGTGCTCGACGTCGGCTACGCCGACCTGGATCGGGGCCCCGACGGCCTGGCCAAGGTGGAGCTGGTCCACGGCCAGAGCGGGGCCACGGTCGAGCTGTGGATGGACCGTGCATACGAGTACCTCATGCTGTTCACCGGCGACAGCCTGGACGAGCCGGGCCGCCGCCGGAAGGGGCTCGGCGTGGAGCCCATGACCTGCGCCCCCAACGCCCTCCAGAGCGGGGACGGCCTGCGCACCCTCCCGCCCGGCCAGTCGTTCACATCCGCCTGGGGGATCAGGGCCACGGCGCTCTAGCCCGGCGCCCGGAGCTCCGTCCCGGCGCTCCGGCCGCGGGTGGCCTGCTCGGACGCGATGGCCGTCGCCACGTCCCGGGGGTAGGTGCGCCGGGCCCGCAGGAGGATGAGCCCGGCGACGGCCAGGGGCGCGAGCATGACGAGGAACGTCCGGTCCAGCCCGGGGGCGCCGGCGGCCACCGCCCCCGACCCCCGGCCGAGGCCGCCGCCCTGGCGGCCCCCGAGGTCCGTGGAGACGATGCCGAACACGAGGGGGGCGATGGCCACGAGGGCGGAGCGGAAGAACGTGCGCACCGCCTCGGCCCGGCCCCAGAGGCGGGAGTGCATGATGTCGAGGCGGGCCGCGTCGAGCGGCGGGTTGGCCCCGCCGAGGCCGGCGGCGGCGACGAGCAGGAGCGGGACGGCGACGAGCAGGGACCCGGTGAGGAGCCCCGGGACGAAGAAGGCGGCCGAGACGAGGAAGGCGCCGGCCGTGACCACCACCCGCCCGTCGATGCGCCGGTGGGCGATCATGCGGTCTGCCAGCCGGCCGGCCACGAGGACCCCTGCGACCGACCCGAGGCCGACCACGACGAAGAGCGTGCTGGCCGCGGACTGGCCGAGGCCGTAGCGGCCCCGGAGGAACTCCACGGCGAAGGTCCGCAGGCCGGCGAAGAAGAAGTAGCCGAGGGCCGAGGCGACGATGAGGCGGACGTTGGTGGGGACCGACAGCACGTAGCGCACGGCCTCCCTCAGCCCCATGCCGAGCGGGTCCTCGGTGAGGACCAGGCGGGGGCGGGGGGCGATGCCCTCCTCGCGCACCTCCTTCCCCACCTCACCCTCCTCGGGCAGCGGGGGAGGCGGCTCGTCCAGCCCGGCCCCGGCCGCCGCCGCCCCGGCCAACCCCGACGCGCTGGTCGGACAGCTCGACACGGTCATCCAGCAAAGCATCGCCACCGCGCACGCGGTGCAACGGGACGAGGCGACGATCGGCACCGCCG
>JBOGGR010000234.1:0-8159 GCA_050744025.1 Acidimicrobiales bacterium | reverse complement strand
CGCTCGCGCCCGGCGCCAGTGGCGCGAGGGCGCCCGGCGCGGCGTCCCCGCTCTGGAACGGCTGGTGGCCGAGCGCCACGAGCGGGAGGGCGAGGTGGCGTTCCTCCTCGAGCCCGACCTGAAGGAGGGCAACGGCGGCCTGCGGGACGTGACCGCCATGCGGGCGCTGGCCGCAGCGGCGCCGATCCTGCCCGAGGAGGACCCCTGCGTCGACGGAGCCGCCCGGGCCCTGGCCATGGTCCGGGCCGAGCTGCACCGCCAGGCCGGCCGCCGCCTGGACCGCCTCCTGCTGCAGGAGCAGGACGGCGTCGCCGCCGCCCTCGGGCTCCCCGACGCCGACACCCTCATGTCCGAGGTGGCGGCGGCGGCCCGGGCGCTGTCCTCCGCGAGCGACGACGCCTGGCGCCGGGCCCGCTCCTGGCTGGCCGGCCCCCGGGGCCGGGCCCTGGCCCCGGACCGCCCGCTCGGGCCCGGGCTCGTGCTGCGGGAGGGCGAGGTGGAGGTCGACCTCGCCGCTCCCGCGGTGGCAGCCGACCCGACCCTGGCGCTCCGTGCCGCAGAGGCAGCAGCGAGGAACGGCACCCGTCTCAGCCGGGCCGCCCTTGCCACGATCGCCGGGCGCGCCACTCTCCCCGACCCCCGCCGGCCCTGGCCCGACGGCGCCCGCCGGGCCCTGGTCTCCCTGCTCGGGGCCGGCCGGGCGGCGATCCCGGTCCTCGAGGACCTGGACCGGGCGGGCCTCGTGGTGCGGCTCCTCCCGGAGTGGGCGACCGTCCGCAACCGCCCCCAGCGCAACGCCTACCACCGCTATACCGTCGACCGTCACCTGCTCGAGGCCGCGGCCGAGGCGGCGGCCCTGGTGAGGCTGGTGGCCCGCCCCGACCTGCTGCTCGTGGGGGCGTGGCTGCACGACCTCGGCAAGGGCTCTCCCGGCGACCACACGCGGGCGGGGACGGTCCTCGTGGCCGAGATCGGTCCCCGCCTCGGGTTCCCGCCCGATGACGTCGAGGTCCTGGTGACCCTGGTGGCCCACCACCTGCTGCTGGCCGAAGCCGCCACCCGGCGGGACCTGGCCGACCCCTCGACGGTCCGCGCCGTCGCGGCCGCCGTCCGCGACCACGAGACGCTCGACCTCCTGGCCGCTCTCACCGAGGCCGACGGCCGGGCCACCGGGGAGTGGGCCTGGAGCGCCTGGAAGCAGGGCCTGGTGGCCGGCCTGGTGGCGGAGGTGGGCCGGGCCCTGGCCGGCCACCACCCGCCGCCCCTCCCGGCCTTCCCGCTGGCCCGGCACCGGCCCCTCCTCGAGGGGGCCGGCGGGGGCTGGCTGGCGGTCGGGGAGGGGGACCGCCTGACGGTGGTCGGCCCCGACCGCCCGGGCGTGCTCAGCCTGGTCGCCGGCGTGCTCGCCCTGGAGGGGCTGGCCGTGCTCACCGCCGACGCCTGGTCGGGCGGCGGGGTGGCGGTGTCCGAGCACGTGGTGACCCCGGAGGCGGGAGGCGAGCCCGACTGGGACGCGGTGCGGGCCCGGCTGGCCGACCTGGCACGCCACCCCGAGGCGCTGGAGCCGGCCATGGCCCGGCGGGCCCGGGCCTATGCCCGCCGCCCCCGGCCCAGGGCCGGCCCGGGGCCGAGGGTCCGCATCGACCTCGAGGCGTCCTCCAGCGCGACGGTCGTCGAGGTGTGGGCCGCCGACGAGGCCGGCCTCCTGCACCGCCTGGCCGGGACGGTGGCCGGCCTTGGCCTCGACATCCGCCACGCCCGCGCGGAGACGCTCGGCCACGAGGTGGTGGACACGTTCTACCTGACCGATGCCGGCGGGGGGAAGGTGACGGCCCCGGCGCCCCTGGCCCGGCTCGAGGCCGCCCTGCTCCTCGCGGCGGGACGGGAACGGAACGCCGGGCCCCGCCCCTAGGGTGGGCGCCGGTGCACCGGACGAGCTTCGCCCAGATGAACTGCTCCATCGCCCGGAGCCTCGAGGTGGTGGGGGAGTGGTGGACCCTGCTGATCCTGCGTGACGCGTTCCGGGGGCTGCGCCGCTTCGAGGAGCTGCAGCGCGACCTCGGCATAGGCCGCACCGTCCTCACGGAGAGGCTCCAGCGCCTCGTGGACCACGAGGTCCTGGAGCGCCGCCCGTACTGCGAGCACCCGCCCCGCTACGAGTACCACCTGAGCGAGAAGGGCCGGGACCTGTACCCGGTCATCGTGGCCCTGATGCGCTGGGGCGACCGGTGGGCGGCCGGGGAGGCCGGGCCGCCGGCGGTCATCACCCACGTGGCCTGCGGGGGGGAGGGCCACCCCGTCCTCTCCTGCTCGCACTGCGGCGAGGAGGTGGGGGCTGGCGAGATGAGCATCGCCGACGGCCCCGGGTCGGGGGGGCGGGACGGGAGTGGGCACCTCGCTCCAGTGCCACCCGTGGCCATTTATCCAGAGGTGGGGTGAGCCCGTGGCAGGACGGGAGGTCAGCCGGGAGGCGGGCCAGGCCGGGGTGTGGACGGTCCCCAACCTGCTGTCGGCGGGCCGCCTGGCGTGCGTGCCGGTCTTCCTGTGGCTGCTGTTCGGGACGACCGACAGCGTGGCCGCGGCCTCGCTGCTGGCCTTCCTCGGGTGCACGGACTGGGTGGACGGGTACGTGGCCCGCCGCTTCGGGCAGGTGTCGACGGTCGGCAAGGTCCTCGACCCCACGGCCGACCGGGCCCTGCTGGCCGCCGGGGCCATCGGCGGGGTGGTCTACGGGGCCGTGCCGCTCTGGGTCTTCGCCGTGGTCGTGGCGAGGGAGCTGCTGGTGTCGGCGAGCGCGCTGGTCCTCGCGCTAAGGGGCGCGGCCCGCATCGACGTCATCTGGCTCGGAAAGGCGGGGACGTTCGCGCTGATGGTGGCGCTGCCGCTGTTCCTCTTCGGGCACTCCTGGCTCTCGTGGCGCCAGTACCCCGAGGACGTCGCCTGGGCCTTCACCATCCCCGGGATCGCCCTCGCGTGGCTGGCGGCCGCCAACTACGTCCCACGCGCCAGGCGTGCCCTGGCCGGGCCTGGGGTAGGTTCCGCCCGATGAAGCCCTGTGGGGGCTCGTGATGAAGGCCGTGATCATGGCCGGGGGGGAGGGCACCCGGCTCCGGCCGCTCACCTCCCACCAGCCCAAGCCCATGATCCCGCTGGTCAACCGGCCCATGATGGAGCACGTGCTGGCGCTGCTCGGCGCCCACGGCTTCCACGAGGTGGTGGTCACCGTGGCGTTCATGGCCAACGCCATCCGGACCTACTTCGGGGACGGGTCGGAGCTCGGGTTCGACCTGGCGTACGCCACCGAGGAGACGCCCCTCGGGACGGCCGGGTCGGTCCGCAACGCGAGGGAGGAGCTCACCGACACGTTCCTCGTGATCTCTGGCGACGTGGTGACCGACATCGACCTGTCGGCGGTGGTGGCCTTCCACCGGGAGCACCGGGCGCTCGCCACCATCGCCCTCGAGGCCATGGAGGACCCCCTCGAGTTCGGGATCGTGATCGCCCGGCCGGACGGCACCATCGAGCGGTTCCTGGAGAAGCCGACCTGGGGGCAGGTCTTCAGCGACACCGTCAACACCGGCGTGTACGTGCTGGAGCCGGAGATCTTCGACCACATCCCGGGCGGCAGGTCCGTGGACTTCTCGTCCGAGGTCTTCCCGGCCCTGCTGGAGGCGGGGCTGCCCCTCTACGGCTACGTGGCCGGCGGCTACTGGGAGGACGTGGGGACCCTGGAGGCCTACCTTCGCGCCCACCAGGACGTGCTCGACGGCAAGGTGGGCCTCGACATCCCAGGCTTCGGCCTGCGCCAGGGGGTGTGGCTCGGCGAGGGGGTGGAGATCGATCCCACCGCCCGCATCGACGGCCCGGCCGTCATCGGCGACAACTCCCGCATCGGCCCGAGGGCCCACGTGTCCGACCACACGGTGCTCGGCTCCAACGTCAGGGTCGGGGCGGACGCCTTCCTGGAGCGGTCCGTGGTCCACGACAACACCTACCTCGGTCCCGGCGTGCACCTGAGGGGCTGCGTGCTGGGCCGTTCGGACGACGTGCGCCAGGGCGTGCGGTGCGAGGAGGGCGTGGTGCTGGGCGACGACTGCTGGGTCGGCCCCCACGCCGTGGTCAATGCGGGCGTCAAGGTGTACCCGGGAAAGACGGTCGAGGCCGGGGCGGTCGTCAACTCCTCGATCGTGTGGGAGTCGCGGGGCTCGCGCCACCTGTTCGGGCGCCACGGGGTGGCCGGCCTCGCCAACGTGGACGTCACGCCCGAGCTGGTCGTCCGCCTGTCGATGGCCTACGCCACCACCCTTGCCAAGGGGGCGACGGTGACCACGTCCCGCGACACGAGCCGGGCGGCCCGGGTGCTGAAGCGGGCCGTCATGGTCGGGCTGAACGCCGCCGGGGTGAACGTGGACGACTTGGAGGCGGCCACCGTCCCCATCACCAGGCTCCAGACCCGCACCGGCCACAGCCGGGGAGGGGTCACCGTCCGCCTGGCTGCCGGCGACCCCCAGTCCGTCGTGATCCGGTTCTTCGACGACACCGGCATCGACATCGACGAGGCGTCCCAGCGCAAGATCGAGCGCACCTTCCACAGGGAGGACTTCCGCCGGGCCCTGGCGGGGGAGCTGGGCGGCATCGACTTCCCGGCCAGGGCCCTCGAGTACTACACGGACTCGCTCATGGGGAGCGTCGACCTCCCGGCCATCCGCGACGCCCGGTTCAAGCTGGTCCTCGACTACGCCTACGGCACCGCCAGCTTCGTGATGCCGAACGTCCTGGCCAAGCTGGGGGCGGACGTCCTCGCCGTGAACCCCTATGCCGCCACCGCCCGGGCCATGGCCGTGGACCGGGCCGAGCACGCCGCCGAGGTGGGCCGCCTGGTGCGGGCGTCCGGGGCCCACCTCGGGGCCGTGGTCGACCCCCACGGGGAGCACCTGACGATCGTGGACGACTCCGGCCGGTCCCTGTCGGACGACGAGGCCCTGCTGGCCCTGCTGCAGCTCGTCGTGGCCACCGTCCCGGGAGCCACCGTGGCCCTGCCGGTGACGGCCAGCCGGGGTGCCGAGGACATCTGCTCCGCAGGGGGGGCCAAGATCACCTGGACCAAGCTGTCCGCCCCCCACCTGATGGAGGTGGCCTCGGCCGGCGAGGTGAGCTTCGCCGCCGGCCAGGACGGCGGTTTCATCTTCCCGGCCTTCCTGCCCGCGTACGACTCGGCGGCCACCCTGGTCCACCTCCTCAGCATGCTTGCGGTGACCGGCCGGCGCCTGTCCGAGGTGGTGCGGGGGTCGCCGGCGGTCCACATCGCCCACGCCTCGGTGGCCACTCCGTGGGAGGCCAAGGGGATGGTCATGCGCACGCTGGTCGAGACGATCAAGGACCGCGAGCTCGTGCTCGTGGACGGGGTCAAGGTGCTGGAGGAAGGCGGGTGGGCCCTCGTCCTCCCCGATCCCGAGGAGCCGCTCACCCACGTGTGGGCCGAGGGGCCCGGCGACGACGCGGCGACGGCCCTGGCGGGGGCGTACGTCGACCGCATCCACGCCCTGCTGGCCTGACGCTCGAACCGGTGCCTGATACCCACCTGCCCCGCTAGGGCATATGGGTAAGATGGCGCCATGACCAACCAGATCGTGGAGACGGACGCCAGGGGGAGGGCCAGCCTGGGACGCCCGGAACGCCGTTACCTCATGCACGAGGAGCCCGACGGCACGTTGGTCCTGGAGCCAGCCACCGTGGTGACCGAGTTGGAACGGCGGTTCATGGCCAACAGCGCGCTCCAGGCCCAGATCGACTACGCCAGGGCCCATCCCGAGGAGCGCGTCAAGCGCCGGCGTCGCTCATCCTGAGCGATGCGTCAGCTCGAGCTCGACCAGATCCCGGCCGACAAGCTGGACGGCCTGCACGCCACGCTGCCCGAGGTGGCGGAGGTGATCGAGGACTGCCTGGACTGGGTGGAGGCCGAGCCCATCGATCCCCGAGCGAGGCGTCGCCGGTTCAGCAACGGCATGTGGGCGATCGTCCGTCTTGCTGGCGGCTCGGATTGGCTCATCCTTTGGGAGGAAGAGGATCCTGGTCGTCCGGTGGTCCGCTTCATCGGCGAAACGACGAGCCTGTAGCAGCAGGCGGGTACCTGGCCGACACCCGACGGGACCGCGCCGGGGCGGCGCGGCCCTGGGAGCCCTGAGGTAGGGTCCGCCACCATGAACGTGCCCGACACGCTGCGCTACACGACAGACCACGAGTGGGTCCGGGAGGAGGACGGCCGGATCCGCATCGGCATCACCGACTACGCCCAGGACGCTCTCGGTGACGTGGTCTTCGTCCAGCTCCCCGAGCCGGGGGCCGAGGTCGAGGCGGCGGCCGCCTTCAGCGAGGTGGAGTCGACCAAGTCCGTGTCCGACATCTACGCACCTGTGGCGGGGACCGTGGTGGAGGTGAACACCGAGCTGGCGGACTCGCCCCAGCGCCTCAACGAGGATCCCTACGGGGAGGGGTGGATCTGCGTCATCGAGCCGACCGACCGGGCCGCTGTCGGGCAGCTCCTGGACGCCGACGGCTACCGGGCGCTCATCGCCACCTGAGCTTTGGGCGGTGTGCGGTCGATGGCTGGTCGTGACCTGGTCGGCGTGCCGGCGGCGCTGGCGCAGCCCGTTCTGACGCCTCTCTCGGGATCGGCCATCTTCCTGGTGCTGGCGGTCCAGCCCGGCGGCGAGCAGGCCGTGCGGGCGTTGCTGGCCGACCTGGCGGGGCTGCAACGGGCGGTCGGCTTCCGTTACCCGGAGGGCGGGCTGGCCTGCGTGGCGGGTGTGGGGTCGGACGCATGGGACCGGCTGTTCAGCGGGCCCCGCCCAGCCGGGCTCCACCGGCTACCCGAGCTCGTCGGGTCCCGGCACCAGTCGGTGTCCACGCCGGGGGATGTGCTGTTGCACATCCGGGCCCGCCAGATGTTCCTGTGCTTCGAGTTGGCCGGGCAGGTCATGGCCCGCTTGGGTGGCGCGGTCACCGTCGTCGACGAGGTTCACGGATTCAAGTACTGGGACGAGCGGGACCTGCTGGGGTTCGTCGACGGCACCGAGAACCCCACCGCCGATGCCGCGGCCGCCGCTGTTGTCGTCAGCGCCGAGCAGGACCCGCCTTTCGCCGGCGCCAGCTACGTCGTCGTGCAGAAGTACCTCCACGATCTGACCGCCTGGAACGCATTGGCGGTCGAGGAGCAGGAGCGGGTGATCGGTCGCACGAAGCTCTTGGACATCGAGATGGCCGATGAGGTCGAGCCGGCGAGCTCCCACGTAGCGCTCAACACGATCACCGCCCCCGACGGCACGCAGCGCCAGATCCTGCGCCACAACATGCCCTTCGGCGAGTTCACCCGGGCCCAGTTCGGCACGTACTTCATCGGCTACACCGCCGACCCCGCTGTGATCGAGGCCATGCTGCACAACATGTTCGTCGGGTCACCACCGGGGAACCACGACCGCATCCTCGACTTCTCGACCCCGGTCACCGGGACGCTGTTCTTCGTGCCCTCCGCCGACTTCCTGGCCGACCAGCCCCCCGTACCCGCGACGGCCCAGGCCGCGGAGACCGGCTCGGTCACACCAGACCCCTCGACGAGCGAAGGGCAGGTACGCGATGGATGACCGACGCACGGCAGACATCTGGGGCGCCCGAACCCCGCACCCGCCCGGCACGGCGTGGCCGACCCGAGCCGACGAGCTCCTGATCGCCGGTGTCGGGGCGGTCGAGGTCGACCGTTGGGTCCGCAGCGCGTGCCTGCTGTGCTCCAACGGCTGCGGGCTGGAGATCGCCGTCGCAGACGGCCGGGTGGTCGGCGTCCGCGGCCGGGTCGAAGACCGGGTCAACCACGGCCGGTTGGGGCCGAAGGGCCTCTACGGCTGGCAGGGCGAACAGCACGAGCGGCTCACCACCCCGCTGATCCGTGACGGTGGCCGCCTGGTGGAGACGGACTGGGACACCGCCATGTCGGCGGTCGTTGCCCGCTCCCGGGCGTTTGTTGGATGCCAAGGGGCCGCTCTCGCACGGGTTCTTCACCTCCGGGCAGCTCATGACCGAGGAGTACTACACCGTTCCTCTACGAGGTAGCACTTGGGACAGTGCTCCTCGGGGCGCCGCGAACGGTCTTCGGCGTCCTGGTCGCC
>JBOGGR010000233.1:0-1685 GCA_050744025.1 Acidimicrobiales bacterium | reverse complement strand
GCCGGTGGGGCCGGGCGGGCGAGGAACAAGCGGGCCATGCTGGTCCTCGGGGCCGGCGTCCTCGTCCTCGTCGTGGTCGTCGCCCTGTGGGACGTCGTCCTGTGGTCGCCCCGGAGCCGGGCCCTCCACCAGGCCCGGGCCGCGGCCCAGGCGGCCACCGGCAAGCAGACCCAGCTCGAGGCCGAGCTGGCCCGGCTGAAGGCCGAGGCCGCCCAGGTGCCGGCCCAGCGGGCCGAGCTGGCTCACCTCCACCGGGCCGTCCCCACCCAGGCCAACCTGGCCGCCTTCATGCTCGCCGTCAACAAGGTGGCGCACCAGTCCCACGTCGACTTCCTCAGCATCAGCCCGACGCCGCCGGCTGCGCCCACCCCCACTGCGGCCCCGGCGGCGAAGGCGAAGGGGTCGTCCTCGGCGGGGTCGTCCTCGGCGGGGTCGTCCTCGGTCGCCGCCGGCCCGGCGCCCTCCGACATCAAGCTGGCCATCAGCGGGACCGGCACGTTCCCGGACGTCCTTTCCTTCGTGGAGCGCCTGGACAACCTGTCCCGGCTGGTGGTCATCGACTCGCTCGACCTGAGCGGCGGGGGCACGTCCAAGGGTGCGTCTCCGAAGCTCAACCTGGCCCTGACGGCCCAGATGTACACGGCCCAGGGCACACCCTCAGGGGGCACGAAACCATGATGGAGAACTACACGTCGGCCACCCCCTCGGAGCCTCTCTCGCCAGGGCGGCGCCGGAACCGGTCGCAGGGACCGTTCATGCTGGTGGCCGGGGCCGGTGGCGCCGTCGCCCTGGCCATCGTCGCCATCGCCGTCGTGGGGAGCCACGTCCCCCCGACCCTGGTCACGGTGCCGGCCCAGCCCACCCCGCCGGCCAGCACCCAGCCCCGGGCGGCCAAGCCGCCGCCGGCTGCCACCATCCTCGCGGCGGCCGTCGCCATCGACCCGTTCACTCCTCTCGTCTCCTCCTCCTCGTCCAGCCCTTCGAGCGGCTCGGGCAGCGGGTCTGGCTCGGGCAGCGGCTCGGGCTCCGGCGGTCGGGCCACCTCTCCCAGGACGTCGACCACCTCCCCGACCACCACCCAGCCGCGCTCGAGCGGGACCGGGAGCGCCACCGGCACCGGGACGGGCACCCCGACCGGGACCGGGACGGGCACCGGGTCGGGGACGACGCCCCCGACCTACCCGTACCCACCCCTGACGGTGCCGGTGACCCCGCCCATCTCCCTGCCGGCCCCGGTCCAGGTCCCGCCGGCCCTGTCCGCGCCCGGCTACTGGAGCCCGTCGGGCAGCTACTTCTTCTACAAGATCCCCAACAGCCACCTGGATGCCCCCGTCGTCGGCATGGTCCCCACCCCCGACGGCAACGGCTACTGGCTGGTGGCCGCCGACGGAGGCGTGTTCTGCTTCGGCGACGCCCAGTTCTACGGCTCGGCGGCCAACCGGCACCTGACCGCACCCGTCGTGGCCATGGCCCCCTCCCGCGACGGCAAGGGCTACTGGCTGGTGGCCGCCGACGGCGGCGTGTTCAGCTTCGGCGACGCCCGCTTCTACGGATCGGCGTCCGACATCGGCGGCCCGGCGCCGGCTTCCAGGACTGCCACCACGGCCGCGCCGGCCACCACGACGACCACGACCGCCACCACGACCACCACGACCAAGGCCGCCAAGGGGGCCAAGGGGGCCAAG
>JBOGGR010000232.1:0-4743 GCA_050744025.1 Acidimicrobiales bacterium | reverse complement strand
GCGCCCCTCGGCGAGCGGGGCCCGGCGCCCCGGGGTGCCGGCGGGCGCCAGGTGGGCTCCGACGGCATGCTCGGCGTTGCCGCCACCGAGCACCCGGACGATGTCGTCGACGATCATCCCGACCACCCGCTCCTGGGCGGCCCCGGTGAGGCCCGCCGTGTGGGGGGTGAGGACCACTCGCTCGTGCTGGTCCAGGATCCCGAGGCGGGGCGGCTCCTGCGCCCGCACGTCCAGGGCCGCCCCAGCCAGCCGGCCGCTGTCCAGCGCGGCTGCCAACTCCTCCTCCACCACCAAGCCCCCGCGTGCGACGTTGACGAGGTAGGAGCCCGGGCGCATCTTCCCCAGGAAGCTGGCGCCGACCAGGCCCTGGGTGGCGGCCGTGAGCGGCAGGTGGAGCGAGACGACGGTCGCAGCTTCGAGCAGGAGATCGAGGTCCGTCACCGTGGCCACGGTGATTCTCCGCTCCTCCGGGCCCGCCCGGACCGGGCTCCTCACGTACGGGTCGTAGCCGACCGGCTCCATCCCGATCCCAGCCGCAAGTGCCGCTGTGGCTCGGCCGGTGGCACCGAGTCCGACGATGCCCCAGACCTTCCCGGCCAGCTCGACGCCTGGGGACCGCTCCCACTGGCCCAGCCGGACCCGCCGGTCGTGGCCGAGCAGATCGCGGGCGAGGGCGAGCGCCATGGCCACCGCGTGCTCCGCCACGCTGACGGCGTTGGCCCCTGTGGCCGCCAGCACCACGATCCCGAGCTCGTCGGCGGCCAGCACGTCGACGTTGTCCAGACCCGCCCCCGCCCTGGCCACGACCTCCAGGGCCGGCCCGGCCTCCAGGAGGCTGCGAGTGACCTGGGTGCGGTTGCGCACGACGATGGCCCTGGCCGAAGGGAGCAGGGTGGCGAGAAGGTCTGGGTCCTGCCAGGCCCCCGGCTCGATTCGGACGGTCAGCCGCTCGCCCAGCCGGTCGATGGCCTCCCCGACGACGTCCTCGACCACGACCACGTCCGCCGGATCCGGCCCAGCGCGGGTCCTCCGGGGCGGCCCGGGGATGGAGCGTGCCGCCGGAGCGACCTCCGCCCCATGGCCCGCCCCGGGGATGGAGCGTGCCGCCGGAGCGACCTCCGCGCCATGGCCCGCCCCGGGGCGCGACCCCGGGCCCGGTGCCGCCTTCCCCACCCTGCCAGCCACCGCTCGGCCTCCCGGCTCCGGTCCCACACCCGCCAGCCCTGATGCTCGCCCGCGCCTGGCCCTCCCTCGCCGGCGCCTGGGCTCTCCTCAAAGAGGTATGACCTCTCTCATCTTGGCAGGGCAGCGAGCAACGGTCAACCGGAGCGAACAGCGGTCAACTGCTCGCAGCGGCCAGTGCCGGGCCACCAAGGCGGTCGTGAGCACGGGACGGGTGGTAGACGCCGGTCCACGGCCGGACTAGCCTGACGGAGTGGTAATACCACCTGGGAGGGACGATGGCTGATCGGGCCGGAGCCGGGAGCCGCCTCCCCCCATGACGATGGCCGTGGCAGGTAGGGGCCGATGACGACCACGACCGTCGGGGAGGTGCGGGAGTTGGCCCGGGACCTCCTCACTGCTGGGGGCATGCCCGAGGAGCCGGCCGCCCGGACCGCTTGGGCCCTGGTGCTCGCCGAGTCGTGGGGCGCCCGCTCCCATGGCCTCCTCCGGCTCCCCCACTACCTGCGGCGTTTCGCGACCGGGGGCTGCGACCCGGCCGCCCCGCTCCGCCTCGTCACGGACCTCGGCGCCGTCGCCGTGTACGACGGGGGCAACGGCCTCGGGCACCCGCAGCTGTGGCACGCGGCTTCCGTTGCCGCCGAGCGCGCCGCCAGTCACGGCGTCGGGACGGTCGCGGTCGGGAACTCCGGGCACTGCGGGGCGCTCGGGATCTACGTCCTCCCCATGCTGGAGGCGGGAATGATCGGGCTCGTGTTCTCCAACGGCCCAGCGGCCATGCCCCCCTGGGGCGGTCGGACGCCGGTGCTGTCCACGAGCCCACTGGCCGCCGGGTTGCCGACCTCGCCCCCGGCCATCGTCGACATGGCGACGAGCGCGGCGGCCCGCGGCAGGATCGCCGAGGCCCAGGCTGCCGGCCGGCCGCTGCCGGAGGGCTGGGCGTTCGACGCGGACGGGGCACCCACGACCGACCCGGCGACAGCCCTGGCGGGGATGCTCGCCCCCATGGCGGGTGCCAAGGGATACGCGCTGGCACTAGTCGTCGAGGCCCTGACGGGAGCCATGGTGGGACCTCACCTCGCATCGGACGTGGCGGATCCGCTGTCCGCCGACCACGCGGGCGCCCCTCAGCGCATCGCCCATCTCGCTCTTGCTCTGGACGCAGGCCGCCTGGACCTGGACGGCTGCTCGACCCGTCGCTTTGCCCTCCTCGGGCGCCGGATCGCCGATGCGGGCGGCCGGCTCCCGGGGGAGCACCGGTGGGCCATCGCCAGAGCGCCGCGGGACGCCCCCGTCGATGTCGCCCCACCGACCGTCCGCGCGCTGGCCGACAGCGCCCGGGAGCTCAGCGTCCCGCTGCCCACCGGCTGGGCAGACGCGGGGGACCGATGACCCAGCGTCCCGCTGCCCACCGGCTGGGCAGACGCGGGGGACCGACGACTCGGGGTCCCGCAGCCCACCGGCTGGGCAGACGCGGGGGACCGACGACTCGGGCTCTCGGACCCTCACGCGAAGTGGTGACATGACGGCGAGGCCCCGAACGGCTCTGGTCACGGGAGCAGGCACCGGGATCGGCCGGGCCATCGCTCAGCGGCTGGCGCGGGACGGCCTGATCGTCGTCGTGGTGGACCTCGACCCTGGCGGGGCGGCGGCGGCGGCGGCCGAGATCGACCAGGAGGGTGGGAAGAGCATCGCCGTGGTGGCCGACATCAGCGAGCCTGGGGCGCCCGAGGCAGTGGTGACGAAGACCCTCGCCCAGACGGGCCGGATCGACGTCCTCGTCAACAATGCCGCCCAGCACGGACATAGGACCCCCTTCGCAGGGCTCTCCCGTCAGGACTGGTCGGTCGTGCTCGACACCAACCTGACCGCAGCCGCCTTCCTTGCCCAGGCGGCCGCCGCCGACATGGCGAGCCGCGGCGCGGGGGTCATCGTGAACCTGCTGGCCATCCAATCCGAGCTGCCCCTGGCCACCTATGCTGCCTACGTGGCGAGCAAGGGCGGCCTGACTGCCCTGACCCGGGCTCTCGCCATCGAGCTGGGCCCGTCGGGCATCCGCGTCAACGGGGTGGCCCCGGGGGCGGTCGCCACCCCTTCGACGACACTCGCCCTGCAAGAGGCCTCGAGGGCGGTCTCCTCGCCTGAGGGCGGGGCGCAGGGGACGGGTGCGAGCCCCAGCGAGGCCGCAGTCGCGCCGACCCTGCTCGGCCGGCTCGGGAAGCCGGAGGAGGTGGCCGAGGTCGTCGCCTTCCTCTGCTCCCCGGCGGCGTCGTTCGTCACGGGCGCGGTCGTGCGCGTCGACGGGGGACGGTCGATCAGCAGGAAGGTCGACCCTCTGGCCGCTCTGGCCGCCCCGCCCGCCCTGGCGGCGCCGGGAGCACGCCCCGCCGCCGCGCCGGCATCGGGCGAGGACGGGTCGAGATGAGCACGCTCTGGGAGCCCATCAAGGAGCCCGGCCACCTCACCGATCGGATCGTCCAGCGCCTGGAGGACCTGATCCGGTCGGAGCACCTCCAGCCCGGGGCCCGGCTCCCGTCGGAGCGCGACATGGCCCAGCTTCTCGGTGTCAGCCGTCCCGTCCTCAGGGAGGCGGTGAAGACACTGGAGGCGCACGGACGCCTGGTGGTGCGCCACGGCCGCGGCGTGTTCGTCGGCAGCACCGTGGAGGACAGCACCCGGGCCCGCCTCTCCAACCTGGAGATCAGCCTCAACGAGCTCTTCGCCATGCGGGAGGTGCTGGAGGAGCCGGCGGCCGCATGGGCGGCGGCCTCGGCCACCGCCGAGGAGGTCGCCATCCTGTCGGAGGCCTTCGAGGCCGAGGAGCGGGCCCGCCAGGCGCCCATCGACTTCCAGCTGCTCCAGCAGCTCGACGCCGCCTTCCACATGCAGATCGTGGAGATCGCGAAGAACCGCTTCCTGCTCCAGACCCTCGGCGTCCTGCAGGAGATGCTGGCAGCGGGCATGCAGACCACCCTGACCATCCCGGGGCGGCTGGAGCGGTCCCGGGCCGACCACCGCCAGCTGTTCAGGGCGATCAGCAGGGGGGACTCGGCGGGGGCTCGGCGCGCCGCGCACCGCCACATACAGGGGGCCCACTCTGCGGCCATGGCCCGCGTCCAGGCCGAGGCCGCCGGCATCGCCCGTTGACTGGTCTCCCCGGGGCTCGGTACAGTGCTGGCATGAGGTCAGACCTGCTGACCGGCCCCTCGGCCTGGCAAGCAGGGCCGAGCAAGGGCAGGGCAGGCAGGGGCTAAGCCAAAGAGAGCCCGGCAGAGCCGAGGAGCGCCCGGCGGAGCAGGGCAGAGCCGAGGAGAGAGGCGACGATCATGGCGGACGAGCAGCCGGCAACCCCCAACCCGGTGGACTTCCTGGCCCACCACGAAGGTGACGCCGTGGCCGTGGCCGTGCGGGACGTGCCGGTGTCGGCGGCGGGGGTGGCCTACCTCGACTCCGGCCGCAGGACCAGCGTGGTCACGACCGAGCCCATCCCACTCGGCCACAAGGTGGCCCTGACCGACCTCCCGGACGAAGCCGAGGTCGTCGAGTACGGCGTCGTGGTGG
>JBOGGR010000231.1:0-3944 GCA_050744025.1 Acidimicrobiales bacterium | reverse complement strand
GTACTAAGGAGCTCCGCAAAATAACTCAGTCGTGGGCGGTGAGGGGCCGCGCTTCGACTCGAGCCTTGGTGATCTCGAGCCCTTCGGGGTAGTAGCCGGTGTCGAGGTGGGCGTGGACCGGACCTCGAGGCCCTTGCTGTTGGTGGTGGCGCCGATGAGATTGACGACGACCTCATGGCTGACAAGGGGCCTGCCCCGCCAGTTGGAGCTCACCGCGCTCCAAAGCCGGTGCTCGATCTTGTTCCACTTCGAAGTGCCGGGAGGGAAATGGCACACGGTGATGGCCAGCCCAGTGCGGGCCGCCAGGCGCCCGAGCTCGACCTTCCAGAGCCGCACCCGGTATCCGTTGGACCCGCCGGCGTCGGCGGTGATGAGCAGTCGCTTGGCCGTGGGGTAGGCACGGGCGCCGACCATGTCCCACCAGCGTCCGATCGTGGCCACCGCGAAGGCGGCGGTGTCGTGGTCGTCGCCCACGACCACGAAGCCCTCGTTTGCCGCCAGGTCGTACACGCCGAAGGGGATGGCCTTGCCCATCTCGGGGTCGGGGAAGTCATGCACGTCTACCCGCTCGGGCTTGCCTTTGGGCTGGTACTCCTTGCCGCCGTTGGACCGCTGCCCGACAACCTCCTTCTTCTTGACGACTTTCGCACTGTGCCAGAGGGTGCTGAGGTGCACGGATGTGGGCTACGCAGCCATAGCGAGAGCCTCGATTATTAATTCGCTCGTTTCCTGATCCAGCGATCCGGCCTCAGAGGTGGAAGAAATTCGTTCTCGCCACAGGACTCGCCGCAGCTCGGCCATGGCATCGGCGAAGCTCGGGGCACGCTTGGCCGGATACCACTCTCGGATGGGCCAGGTTGGAGTGGTCCCGCAGGTACCCAGGTACCACACCCAGATGGCGCCGTGGAGCCAGAACGACAACGTGGCCGCCCGGAGGGGTCCCTCGCCTTTCCAGGTCTGGGGCTCCTGCCCGTGGGCGACCTGCTTCACGTCCCTAAAACACACCTCTATGGGCCAGCGCGACGCATAGATGGAGGCCACCTC
This sequence comes from Acidimicrobiales bacterium, assembly GCA_050744025.1. Taxonomy (GTDB): domain Bacteria; phylum Actinomycetota; class Acidimicrobiia; order Acidimicrobiales; family JAJPHD01; genus JBOGGR01. Next base: position 2,900 of record JBOGGR010000231.1, on the reverse strand, counting down.
CGCGGAAGTCATGTCGAGATCGGTGGTGAAGAAGAAATCGTCATGCTCCTTACCGGCCGGATCTCTGACAACGACCAGGCGCACCAGGGTGTCGGGGCAGGATCTGTACCACAACACGTCGATCGACCACAGCTTCTTTATGACCAGCTGGCCTCGCCAGTCCACCTTGACGGTCTTCCACCCTTTGGCTGCCTTGGCCAGCTCCTCTGGGTTCCCGAGGCGCTTCCCCTTGGTCCGGGGCCGGCCCCGCTTGCCGGTCCGGGGAGGGGCCGCCTCGTACAAGGCCGCATCTCGTCGCATGCGGGACACGACGTCGGTGCGCTTCAAGTGGTCCCCGGCCAAGCTGGCATAGGCCCCGTCCGCGCACAGCACGAAGGTCCGGTCGGGGAGGCGGGTGGCCAGCTCACCCATCAGCTTCCGGGCCAGCTCGGTGGTGGTAGGGCCGCCCTTGGGGTGTAGGGCGACCCCAACCGGGATGGCGAGGGGCTGGCCACCCCAGGGAGGGGTGACCCTGAGCGCCAACACGACCAGGTTGAGGCCCCGGGCGTAGACGACCCGTTTGGCTGTGGACCTCACGGCATCACGGAAGCTCCCGGCACCTTCGACCTTGCGGCCCGGGCGGTGGAACAAGGTGTCGTCCAGCAAGCAGACGAGCGGACCCTCGCCTGAGAGACGGTCCACCACCTCCACCACCATCGCCACCATGGCCTCCCATAGGCAGTCCAGACTCCAGGCCCCGGCTCGTACGAAGCGGTGGTAGGCATCGTGAGCCCCCCGGGTAGTGGGGTCCATGACGGCGATCATCCCGGTGACGGTGCGCCGCCCGGTGGCACACACCCAGGCTGAGGCGAGCTCCAAGAACAGGGTGAACGAGGGGGAAGTGAAGGCGCCGGCCACGCTTGTGAACAACGCCCTCCAGGTCGACCCTGGCCGGCTCATGGCTCCTCCGGCCTCGAGGAGGGTGTCGGTCTCATGTCGTGCCTCCTATCCGCGACTACATATCGCGGACCAGCAGGCTACGATGGTGGGGTGCCCAGGTGGTGGACCGGTCCTTCGGCTGCTCAGCGCCGAGCCCAGGCTGGCCTCGCCACCGCGCTGTCAGAGGTCGGCTTCGCGCTACCCGGCTCGGTGGCGGTGCGTTCCTACGCCTGCGGAAAGACCAACTGCACCTGCCACGCCGACCCCCCCCGATTGCACGGGCCCTACATCCAGTGGAGCCGCCGGGTCGGGGGCAGGACCGTGCACGCCAACCTGTCCGAGCACCAGCTGGCCGACTACCAGCCCTTCTTCGACAATGCCAGTCGGCTCCGAGCCCTCGTTGAACAGCTCGAGGACCTCACCATCGCCCTCGTTGAGGCGGACCCTCGCTGGAACCGTCGCTGATGCCAATCATGGCTCCAACCACACCGGTCCGGGTCCGGGTGGCTATGCGACGCCCGAAAAAGTGCGAAAGTCGTCTCGATTGGCAATATACTGTCATCTATGCCAATGTGTTGTCAAGTCTTGAGTACGGCGCTGTGACCGAGCCGGCCGAGCTGGCCGAGCTGGCCGAGCCGGCCGAGCTGTTCTCCTTGGTGGTCGCGGACGTCTTCGATGCTGCCGGGGCCCTGCGCCGGGCGGGGGAGGCCATCGCAGCGACCGCCGGGCAGACCCAGGCCCGCTGGCAGCTGATGAGCGTCGTCTCGGTGGGTGAGTGGACTGTGCCGATGGCCGCCGAGCGGCTGGGGACCAGCCGCCAGGCGGTGCAGCGCATCGCCAACGAGCTGGTCGGGGACGGGCTGGCGGCTTTCCTGGCCAATCCCCGCCATCGCCGTTCCCCGTTCCTCCGCCTCAGCCGGCGCGGCGCCGACGTCCTCGCTGCCATCACCGAGCAGGCCCACTCCGATCACGCGGTCGTGGTGGCCGGACTGCCGGACATCGACCTCGCCGGCCTGCGCTCGGGGCTCCAGCGGCTCACCCAGGGCGCGAGGTCGAGCCTCCCTCAGCGGCGAGGTGTTGGTGGCCCGGTCCGGAGGTACCCTTGAGCGATACGTCGAGTCTTCACGCGGCAGGGATGCCACCAGGAGCTGGGACGGAGGGGCGTGGCGGGGGAGGCTCCGTGGCGGCAGGAGCGGCTGGTCCCCGCTGGGACCCGGCCCCCGGCGGTCCGAACACCATGAGAGTGCTGCCCGTCGGACCGCGGGCCCTCCTGGTCGAGCTGGCCGACGAGGAGGCGGTCCTCGGCCTTCACGCGGAGATCGGGCGGCGGCGGCGGGCGGGGTGGCAGGAGTCGCTTACCGACGTGGTCCCGGCGGCGTGCACGGTCCTGCTGGACGGCCTGGACGATCCCCGAGGGGCAGCCGCCGACCTCCTGTCCTGGCCGAGGTCGGGTGGTGCCCGTCTCGTGCTGGGCCGGCTCGTCGAGCTGCCTACCGTCTACGACGGCGCCGACCTGGACGAGGTGGCGAGGTGCTGGGGGATGACGCGCAGGGAGGCGGTCGCCACCCACGCCGGGACGGCCTTCCACGTGGCGTTCTGCGGCTTCTCCCCAGGGTTCGCCTACCTGGCCGGTCTGCCGCACCAGCTGGCCGTGCCCCGGCGGCCCACCCCGCGTCCAGCGGTGTCGGCCGGCACCGTCGCCCTCGCCGGCCAGCACACCGGGATCTACCCGCGTCGCTCGCCGGGAGGTTGGCAGCTCATAGGCAGGACTGACGTGGTGCTCTGGGACGTGGACCGGGAGCCGGCGGCCCTCCTTCCGCCGGGCACCCGGGTGCGCTTCGTGGAGGTGGAGGCGTGAGCGGCGGGCGGCCGACAGCCAGGGGTCCGACACCCGCCGGGCCGACACCCGCCGGGCCGACACCCGCCGGGCCGACACCCGCCGGGCCGACGCCCGCCGGGCCGCCACCCGCCGGGCCGACGCC
>JBOGGR010000230.1:0-5932 GCA_050744025.1 Acidimicrobiales bacterium | reverse complement strand
CCGCCGCCAGGCGCCGGGCGCCGGATGAGAGACCCTGACGTCGTCGCGCGCACAACGACGTCCGGGTGCCGCACGAACGGGTGCCGGCTCCCGCTCGTAGTCGGCGATCCTGCGCTTCCCACCGCGGATGGTAACAAGCACCGAACGGCCCGCCAGAATGAGGCATGGGCACGACGCCTTGGCCGCACAGAACGGCACATCGGGATGTCCGGCGAAGTGTCCGCCGACGGTGATCGAGCCCTGGCTCGGTCGTGGGACCTGGCCATTGACACCATGCCGGTCGGTCCGGTCGTCCGGTTGAAGTGCTCCCCAAATGGCACGCTTGGCCCCTCGCTCTGGCGCAGGCTCCCAGCCTGGGCAACACGTGGACAGGGGGGTGACATCGCATGTGCGAGCCCGGCAGCTCGTCGAGGGCTTGTAATGTCAACTGTCGACGGCGCGACACTCGGTCGGGAGGACACTCCTCCGGGACTTGACCTTCGAGTTGGTTGAGGCTGTTCGCTGGTGGCATGGACCGGCTGTTGACCATCGGGGCGTTCGCGGAGCGGTGCGGTTTGCCGCGCAGCGCTTTGCGCTTCTACGACGAGTGCGGCCTGCTCCGCCCGGTGGCGGTCGACGACGTGACCGGCTACCGCTACTACGACCGGTCCCAGGTTGGGCAGGCGTCGTTGATCCGCCGTCTCCGGGCCACCGACATGCCCGTGGAGAAGGTGCGGGCCTTCCTGGCCGCCAACGCCGAGGATCGGCGCCGGATGCTCGCCGCGCACGTCGCCACGGTCGAGGAGCATCTTGCAGGGTTGCGGGCGGCTGCTGCCGGGCTGTTCGACCTCGATGACAGCGGCTCGTATGGTCCGGTGTGCCAGCTGCCCGGGGCGGTGCTGGCCGAGGCCGTGGGCCAGGTGGTCTTCGCCGCCGGCGGGGGTGGTGGTGACCGGCCCGAGCTGGAAGGAGTGCTGGTGGAGGTGAAGCGGGGCTCGCTGCGCTTGGTCGCCACCGACAGCTACCGCTTGGCCGTGCGCGACGTCGTACCCGACTCCGCCGGAGGAGAGCTCCGGGGGTTGGTGGCCGCCGCCACCCTGCGCCATCTCGTCGAGGAGATCAGGAGCGCCGCCGACTGCGAGCTGCGCCCGACCGTCGACGGCGGCCTCGTGGTACGCGTAAATGGCAGGGACGAGGTCCTCGCCGGGATCCCCGCCGACTTCCCGGCCTACGAGGAGATCCTGGAGGGACACGAAAGCGTCCACCACGGGGTGCTCGACCGGCGACGCCTGGCCGGCGCCGTCGTCCGGGGCGGCTCCGGCCCCGTGACCCTCACCGTCACCGCCGACGGACTTCGCCTCCGCTACAGCGACACCGAGACCGTCGTGGCCTGTGACTGGGACGGCCCGGAACGGACCGTGACGCTCAACGGGGCGTTCCTCGCCGACGCCGTCGCCGTCCAGGTCGGCCCCGACGTGGTGATCGAGATCGCTGGCAGCCTCCAGCCGGTGATCCTGCGCTCCGCCGACACCGGCACGCTCGGCGTGTGGATCATGCCCATCCGCACCGACCAGGAATGACCACCACCGCCGCCGCTGTGCTTGTGACTTCGTCTCGGCTGGGAGTCCTCCGCTCCCGGAACTTCCGGTGGTACTTCACAGGCCAGACCACCTCGCTGTTCGGCAGCTCCCTGTCGAGCTTCGCCCTCGCCTTCGCCGTGCTCAACCTCACCCACTCAGCGACTCGGCTCGCCGCAGTGCTGTTGGCCAGCCGCCTCCCCGTAATCGCCTTCGTGCTCCTCGGCGGCGTTCTCGGCGACCGCTACACCCGCCGGCGGGTCATGGCCGTCACCGACACCGCCCGCACCCTCCTCCAAGCCATCACCGCCGCCCGGCTACTCACCGGGCACGCCAGCCTCTGGTCCCTCGCCCTCCTTCAGGCCGGAGCCGGCACCGCGTCGGCAATGTTCACCCCGGCCGCCGCCGGGCTGGTCGCCAACCTCGTCCCACCCCGACAGCTCCGCCAAGCCACCTCCCTTCTAGGCCTGTCCGCTAGCACCGCCCAACTCACCGCCGTCGGCCTCGCCGCCACCCTCTTCGCCCTCGACGACCCCGCCCTCGTCCAACGTCCCCCTGGCAAACCCGGACTGGCCGCCAAGCCGCCGAAGGCTGGCAGGCCGTGCGGACCCGCCCCTGGCTGCTCGCCTACACCGCCCACGTCGCCGTGCTCAAGGCCCTCGCCGTCAGCCCCTTCCTCGCCCTCGGCCCCCTTCTCGCCCAACACCGCCTCGGGGGCGCCCCCGCCTGGGACGCCCTGGGCGCCAGCTACGCCATCGGCGGCATCGCCGGCAACACCATCGCCCTTCGTTGGCAACCCGCTCGACCGCTCCTGGCCGCCATCCTCGCCTCCACCCTCCTCACCCCCCTCCTTGCCCTCCTCGCCGCCACCGCGCCCCTCTGGACGCTCGTCCCCGCCGCCCTCATCGCCGGCAGCCAAGCCACCGCCTACAACACCTGGGCCACCGCCACCACCCAAGCCCACCTCCCCGACCACGTCCACTCCCGGGCCGCCAGCCTCACCACCTTCGCCGGCCTCGCCGCCGTCCCCCTCGGCATGGCCTTCGCCGGCACCGCCGCCACCAACCTCGGAACCACCACCGTCTTCACACCATCGCCGCCGCCACCACTCTCATCGCCGGTCTCGCCGCCGCCACCGTCCCCTCCCTTCGCAAGCTCTCACCCGCACCCACCTGAGGCCACGCCCTCCCGGCCGTGTACAAGGTAAACGAGTGGGACGCGTACCGAACTGGATGAGGTCGCCGCCTTCCTCCGGCATCGGCGCGCTCACCTCGAGCAATCGCCTTCTGCCAGTCGCGGTAGGCGGCCCGCCAGCGATCCGCCACCTCTACGAGCCGCTCGACGACGGCCACCACCTCGGCGCGCACCATCACCATCGACGTCACTCCTACCACCTGCCAGTCACACTTGACTCCCTTACCGGATGTCCCCCTCGCCCCTTTGCCAGTTCCCGGGACCTCCCATGAACCTCGGACCCCCCCTGAACCTCACACAGTTGGCACCCGAGGTGGTGGTCCCCCGCCGATGGCGGGTCGGGCCACCCGCCGGGGGCAGAAAGCTCGGACGCCAGGACGCCGGCCGAGTGATGGCGCATGCGCTCGAGGCCCCCGGCAGCCGGGAATGATCTCCATCCGGCGCATCAGCCTCGGCGGAGCCTACCGCTACTTGATGGAGTCGGTTGCCGCCGGCGACGGAGCAGCGGAGCACTCGAACAGCTTGACCCGCTACTACTCCGAGTCGGGCACCCCGCCTGGGGTGTTCATGGGGCGGGGATTGGCCGATCTGGACGGCCGACGAGGGGTCCAGGCGGGCTCGCAGGTGGGAGAGGAGCACCTGGAGAACATGCTCGTCGCCCTGGCCGACCGATCACCGGCGAGCCGCTCGGAGGGGCGCCGCTGTAACGTCCCGGCAGCGTGCCCGTGGCCGGGTTCGACCTCACATTCAGCCCGTCCAAGTCGGTGTCGGTGGCCTGGGCGCTGGCCGACGAGGGCACCAAGGCGGTCATCTACGAGTGCCATCGCCAAGCCGTCTCCTTCGTGCTCGGCTATGCCGAGGACGAGGTGTTCCGCTCCCGCTCGGGGCGTGCCGGGGTGGTGGAGGAGGACGTGTCAGGCGTGGTGGCCACCACCTTCACCCACTGGTCGAGCCGGGCCGATGACCCCCAGCTGCATGACCACGTGGTGGTCTGGAACCGGGCGAGGTCGGTGTCCGACGGCCGGTGGCGGACTCTCGACTCCCGGGCCATCTTCAAGGCCACCACCACCCTCTCCGAGCTGCACCAAGGCGTTCTCTCCGACCTGGTCACCCAAGCCCTCGGGGTCGGCTGGGAACCCCGGAGCCGGCGCCACTCGCCCCGCCCCCGCTACGAGATCACCGGCGTGCCCGAGACCCTCATGGCCGAGTTCTCCCGCCGGGCCGACCAGATCGCCTCCTACCGAGAGGGCCAGGTCACCGCTTTCGTCGTCGCCCACGGCCGCCAACCGACCCCGGTCGAGCAGATGCGCCTGGCCCAGACGGCCACCCTCGCCACCCGGCCCGACAAGTCTCATCTCAGCCTGGCCGCGCTGACCGAGGACTGGCGCCACCGGGCCGGAGGCCACGTCCGCAGGGAGGACCAGGTGGCCTGGGTGGGGAGCCTGGCCGGCCGCAACGACCTGCCCCTGCTCCGAGCCGACGACCTGGCCGGGCCGATACTCGCCGATGCCGCTGGCGCCGTGGTCGACTCGGTATCCGAGCGCCACGCCACCTTCTCCCGCATGAACCTGCTGGCCGAGGCCCACCGGGTCCTCCACGGCGTGCGCTTCGCCAGCCCCGAGGACCGGGTCGTCGTCGCCGATGCCATCACCAACCTCGCCATCGAGGGCTCCCTCTCGCTGGCCCCGCCCGAGCTCCACCACACCCCCGCCCGCTACCGCCGGGCCGACGGGACCTCCCGGTTGCGGCCGGCCAGTCGGGTGGTCTATACGACCCAGGCCCTGCTCGACGCCGAGGCCCGTCTCCTCGACGCTGGCCGCTCCGTCACCGGTCCGGTCGTGTCGATGGTCGCCGTCGCCCAGATGGCCGAGGCCGATCTGCCCGGGCGCTCCTACGGGTTGAGCCTCGACCAAGCCGTCGCCGTCGAGAAGATCGCCACCTCCGGCAGGGTCCTCGATGTGCTCATCGGACCGGCCGGTACGGGCAAGTCCACCGCCATGGCCGGGCTGCGGGCGGCCTGGGAATCAGAGCACGGTCCCGCTTCGGTGGTCGGCGTCGCCCCCTCGACCTCCGCCGCCGAAGTGCTTGGGGCCGAGTTGGGCATCGCACCGACAACACCGCCGAGTGGCCGGCGTATCCACGCCTTGGTGATCCGCCGGGACTAGCTCCCGCCGAGCAGGACGGGACAGCGCCGCCAGTCCACCTCGCTCGCCTGGCCAACGCGGTGGGCGGTTCCCGCGAGATGGTGAGCCCCCACCCCGCCCCCCTCACCCACGACGGCGCCCTGCACACTCCACGGGGATCACCGTGACCGACGGTCACCAGTTCCGAGAACACGCCAACATCGGCTGAGCGCCGTGGCGACAACCGTGCGGTGACGCTCAGTGCTGGTCGATGACGTGAACGGCGATCCCAAGCTCACCAGCGGCCCGGTCGACCAGCCGACCGACGTTGGCGGGGATGCCGAACCACAACTGCTCTCCGAAGGCCAGACCTGCTGCCAGGGTCTCCGCGATCAGCCATCCCGTCCCGCCGTAGCGGGCCGCGATCAGCGCCGCGTCGTCTAGGAGGGGACGCGCATCGAGGACCCCGAACACCTCGGGATGAGGGTGACGGACGCCATCACGAGCCGAGGGGCTGAACGCGTCCAAGAGCTGCGACAATTGCCCCCGCCGGGAGCCGTGGAGTGCTTGGAGCAGCCGCCAATGCCGACTGGTGGGCAACACCAGTTCGTCATCGGGAAGCCCTGACGGCCATGCCCCGCCGGCCAGCCGTATCGCCAGGTACTCGTCAATGACGATCACCGATCAGGGCAGGGAGGTCACTCGTCGGTGTCGGTCTCGCCCCCGCCCAGGAGCGGGTCCGCTGCGCTCACCGCGTCGAGCGCCGCCTGGAACTCGTCCACCAGATCACCAACCGTCAGCCGACGGGCGTACTCACGGTCCGCCTCGGTGAACCGCGGATCACCCGCCCGGCGGCGCCGGCGGCGTTCCTCCAATAGCTCTTCACCGATGCTCATGTCCACCAGTCTGCCACCGAAGACCGTCGAAGTGTTCGCCAAGGTCGGCTGGTCTGTCGGAGGCCCCGCCAGGAGGTGACCAGATCGGAGGTGGTCTGGCAACACGTAGAAGCTCGGGTGGTAGCCAAAGTGGTAGCCATCCTCGCCGCTCCCCCGCGGCTCC
>JBOGGR010000229.1:0-5027 GCA_050744025.1 Acidimicrobiales bacterium | reverse complement strand
GGGCGCCGGGCGCCGGCGGGGGCGCACGCCGCCCCGGAGTGGGCACCGGGCGGAGGGCCGCGACAGCCCATTCCTCCGGAGCCGGCGCGAGCCGCGCCCGGCCGGAGGTGAGAGGATGGCCGGCGATGACGACGACGAGCCCTCGCTCGGGCCCGAGGACGGTTCGGGCGCCCCGGGGGCCGGAGCGGAGCTGCCGGGGATGGGCCCAGGAGGCGGCCCTGCGCATGCTCATGAACAACCTGGACCCCGAGGTGGCCGAGCGCCCCGACGACCTCGTCGTCTACGGCGGCAGCGGCCGGGCCGCACGCTCCTGGGCCGCCTTCGACGCCATGGTCGCCACGCTGCGCACGCTGGAAGGCGACGAGACCATGCTCGTGCAGTCGGGCAAGCCTGTCGGCGTCCTGCGGACCCACGAGTGGGCGCCACGGGTGCTCATCGCCAACGCCCTCCTCGTGCCCGACTGGGCCACGCAGGACGAGTTCCGCCGCCTCGAGGCGGCCGGGCTCACCATGTACGGCCAGATGACGGCCGGCTCGTGGATCTACATCGGCACCCAAGGCATCCTCCAGGGCACGTACGAGACGTTCGCGGCGGTGGCCGCACGGCGCTTCGGCGGCACGCTCGCCGGCACCATCACGCTCACGGCGGGCCTCGGCGGCATGGGAGGGGCCCAGCCCCTCGCCGTCACCATGAACGGTGGCGTCGCGCTCTGCGTCGATGTCGATAGGAACAGCATCCGGCGGCGGATCGAGCACCGCTACCTGGACCGAGAGGCGACCTCCCTCGACGAGGCCCTCGAGTGCGCCACGCGGGCCAAGGCGCAGCGCCAGCCCCTTTCGATCGGCATCGCCGGCAACGCCGCCGACGTGGTCCCCCGCCTGGCCCGGTCCGACGCCGGCATCGACATCGTCACCGACCAGACGTCGGCGCACGACCCGCTCACCTACGTGCCGCTCGGCCTCGACGTCGAGCAGGCCGCGGCGCTGGCGGCCGGCGATCCCGACGAGTACCTGCGCCGGTCCCGGGCCAGCATGGCCGCCCACGTGGAGGCCATGGTGGCCTTCATGGACAAGGGGGCCGAGGTGTTCGACTACGGCAACAGCCTGCGCGCCGAGGCCCGCCTCGGCGGCTTCGGCCGGGCCTTCGACTACCCCGGGTTCGTCCCGGCCTACATCCGCCCGCTGTTCTGCGAGGGGAAGGGGCCTTTCCGGTGGGCGGCGCTGTCGGGGGACCCGGCCGACATCGGCGCCACCGACAAGGCCGTGATCCGGGAGTTCCCGGAGTCCGAGGCCCTCGTCCGCTGGATCCGCATGGCCGAGGACAAGGTGGCCTTCCAGGGCCTGCCGGCACGCATCTGCTGGCTCGGCTACGGCGAGCGCCACCGGGCCGGCCTCCGCTTCAACGAGCTGGTCGCCTCGGGCGAGGTCGGCGCCCCGATCGTCATAGGGCGGGACCACCTGGACGCCGGCTCCGTCGCATCGCCCTACCGCGAGACAGAGGCCATGGCCGACGGCAGCGACGCCATCGCCGACTGGCCCATCCTGAACGCCCTCGTCAACGCGTCGAGCGGGGCGGCGTGGGTGAGCGTCCACCACGGCGGCGGGGTCGGTATCGGGCGCTCGATCCACGCCGGGATGGTGGCCGTCGCCGACGGCAGCGAGCTGGCGGCCGCCAAGCTGGAGCGGGTGCTCACCAACGACCCGGGGACCGGGGTGCTCCGCCACGTCGACGCCGGTTACGACACCGCCCGGCGCACGGCCGCCGGGACGGGCCTGCCCGTGCCCATGGCGGATGGCTGAGCCGGCGGGGGCGGGGGGGGTCCCGGAGGAGCTGGAGCGCTGCTTCGGCGGCCTGGCCGCCATCGGCCGGGACCCGTCCTCCGGGGGCTACCGCCGCTTCGCCTGGACGCCGGAGGACGGCGCGGCCCGGGACTGGTTCCGGCGCGAGGCGGCGGCCCTCGGGCTGTCGGTCGAGCAGGACGGCAACGGCAACCTGTGGGCCTGGTGGGACCGGCCTGCCGGCTCCGGCGGGGGGACGGTCCGGGACGGCGCCCTCGTCCTCGGCAGCCATCTCGACACCGTGGCCGACGGCGGCGCGTACGACGGCGCCCTCGGCCTCGTCTCGGCGCTTGTGGCCGTCGGCCTGCTCCGGGCCCGGGGATGGGCCCCGTCCTCACCGGTGGCCGTGGTCGCCTTCGCCGACGAGGAGGGGGGCCGGTTCGGCCTGGCCACGGTCGGCAGCCGCCTGCTGGCCGGGAGCCTGGACCCGGGCGCGGCCAGGGACGCCCGGGACGCCGGCGGGGCGACGATGGCCGCCGCCCTCGACGGTGCCGGGGTGCCTCCGGCCGGCCTCGGGCCGGACCCGGGGCGCCTCGGGCGGGTGGGGGCGATGGTCGAGCTGCACGTGGAGCAGGGCCGGGCGCTGGTACACCTGGGGACGCCCCTCGGGGTGGGTTCCGGGATCTGGCCCCACGGCCGGTGGCGCCTGGACCTGGCCGGGCAGGCCGACCACGCCGGGACGACGGCGCTTCCCGACCGCCGGGACCCCACGCTCCCCCTCGCCGTCGCCATCCGGGCCGCCCGGCGCCTCGCCGGCGAGCAGGGGGCCGTGGCCACGGTCGGGCGGATCGTGGTCGAGCCCAACGGCACCAATACCGTCCCCGGCCGGATCACGGCCTGGCTGGACGCCAGGGCGCCCGACGACGCCTGCCTGGACGACCTGGTCGACCGCTGGAGGGACGAGGTCGCGGCGGCCGGGGCGAGCGAGGGGGTGGGGACCGCCGTCGTCGCCGAGTCCCGGAGCGCCGCGGTCACCTTCGACCCGGCCCTGCGCCGGGTGCTGGCCGAGTGCCTGACCGGCCTGGGGCTCGGCGCTCCCGAGCTCCCCACGGCGGCCGGGCACGACGCCGGGGCGCTGGCAGCCGTGGTGCCCGCCGCCATGCTGTTCGTGCGCAACCGCACCGGGGTGAGCCACAGCCCTGCCGAGTCGGCCGATCCCGGGGACTGCGTGGCCGGCGTCGAGGCCCTGGCCGCTGTCGTCGAGCGCCTGGCCGGCCGGTGACAGCGCCCCCCGTTACTGACCGCCAGCGGCTTCGTCCAGCCCTGTGCGCGACATCCGTGACCATGAACGCGGACCCCTTCGCGGGTCGCCACCCGCATGACACCAGGGGCCCCTCGAGGCTGACCTGGCTCTGGTGCCGGGATGCCGTGTCAGTGCCGACTCAGAGACCGGCCGAGACCGTGCTCTCCCAGTCATCTGCGTGCTATAGCAAGCAGGGGCGCGGCAGGAAGAGCGGAAGTCAGTCCGGGTGCGCCGGTGGAGCACCAGCCAATGGCGGGCGGCGGCCCGTCCCAGTAGCCGATCGCCCTGTGCAACAGCTGGGGTTCGCCTCGTCAGGACGCTCGCTTGTCGGTGAAGACGGCTTGTTCGAGGCGTTCCACCCTCGAGGCGAGGTCCTCGATCCCGGCTCCACCGCCGGCCTCGCGGCGCTGCTCGACCCATTGGCGGATCAGCACGCTCGGGCGGACATGCTGGTCGGCAGCTCGCTCACGCACCCAGTCCAGCAGCGACTTCGGTAGCCGCAGGGACGTGGTGACCATCGGGTCGGGTTCGGTGTCGTCCTCCCACGCGCCCTGCTCCATCTCGGCGGCAAAGTCGTGGCTCTCGGCGTGGGCCGCGATCTCGTCCAACTTGGTCATTGTTCTCACCTTCCCTTGCGCCGGAAGACCTGGCGCTCGGCATCGGTCATCTCTCGTGCGGTGACCACGTAGTCGCGTCCGTCGATCGACTCGCCGAGCACAACCAGCAAGTGCCGGCCGGCGTCGGTCGTGCCGAACAGGTACTGCGTCCCCTCCCGGCCCTTCAGCACCAGGCGCGGCCTGGTGTTGGCGACCTGCTCTACTTCGTCTGGGGTCACGGCGTGAGTGGCGATGTGGTCTTCGGCCTTCTCCGTCCAACGGATCTCCCGCACGCCCTAGCGTACTCGTTTGCAATGCAAGACAGTAGTTGCCGGCCCCGTGGCTGGCACCGCGACGGCGTCGGGATGCTCGCAGTGAAGCCAGCCGTGCTGGCCGAAGGTGTTGGCCATCCGCCGACAAAGGAAAAGCAGCCAGGATCTCCTCGTTGGGCCTGGCTCGGGGGAAGTAGGGGAAGAGGGCCTTTGCCGGCGTGCGCGTTCCTGGTAGACGAGGCTTGGGCCCTGCTGCGCCTGGAGGACTCCGGACATGAAAGCTAGCCGGCCCGGGCCAGGACACTGGACATTGCGGGTGCCCCGAGGGCAGGCTTTGGAAGCACGGTCTCGTAGAGCCGGGCGAGTCGACCAGTTCCGGGTCCAAGCAAGGAGACGTCGATGACCCCGACCGCCGCAACCACCGGGGCCGTGGCCCCGGCCGACGACACCACCACCGGCTCCAGACGGTGCTGGCACGCGGAGCTGGCCTGGACCGGCCCCCCGCCCGGCGCCCTGGCCGGCCAGGTGCTGATCGAGGTGGACGGGGACCGCATCGCGTCGGTCTCCCACGGCGCCGCCCCGCCGCCGGGCGCCGTGCACCTCGCCGGCCTCACCCTCCCCGGCCTCACCAACGCCCACTCCCACGCCTTCCACCGTGCCCTTCGGGGACGGACCCAGGGCGGGGCGGCGAGCTTCTGGGCCTGGCGGGAGCGGATGTACGAGGTGGCGACCCGCCTCACGCCCGACACCTATTTCGACCTGGCTCGGGCCACCTACGCCGAGATGGCCCTGGCCGGGGTGACGCTCGTGGGCGAGTTCCACTACCTCCACCACGGCCCCGGCGGCCGCCCGTACGACGACCCCAACGCCATGGGCCGGGCCCTGCTGGCGGCAGCCGGCGAAGCCGGGGTCCGCCTAACCCTCCTCGACACCTGCTACCTGCTGGGGGGCTTCGACCGCCCCCTCGACGGCCCCCAGCTGCGCTTCGGGGACGGCGACGCCGGCGGGTGGGCGGCCAGGGTGTCCGCCGTCGCCGGCGACCTGGCGGGCGGGCCGCCGGCGGGCGAGGTGCTGGGGG
>JBOGGR010000228.1:0-3283 GCA_050744025.1 Acidimicrobiales bacterium | reverse complement strand
GGTCCGCGAGGTGAGCGGGGGCCCGGGGGGCACGGCCCGGCGGGAGGGGGGCTCGGGCGGCGGGGGCTCGGCGGCGGGGGCTCGGGGGAGCGCGGGACCGGGGGAGCGGGGCCGAGAGGCGCGGCGCTGCTCGTGACCACGACCCGGCTCACCGAGGGGCCCTGAGCTCGATGGCAGCGCTGCTCCTGCGGGGCGGCCGGGTTGTGGACCCCGGAGCCGGCTTCGACCAGGTGGCGGACTGGTCGTCGACGACGGGCAGGTGGCTGCGGTCGGGGCGGGCCTGATCGCCGACGAGGTCACCGAGGTCACCGAGGTCACCGACGTCACCGAGTAGCTGACGTCACCGACTTCAGCGGGATGATCTTCGGCCGGGTTCGTCGATCTGCACAGCCACGTGCACTCCGTCGCCGGCCACCGCCTCCAGGCTCTCGACGGGGTACGTAACCACCTCCTTGGACCTCGAGGCCGGCCTGATGCCGGTGCCCGAGGCGTACGCCCGGGCCGCAGCGGAGGGTCGTCCGTCGTCAGGGACGGCGAGATCGTCAGCGACGCCTACCCAGGGCGGCCCGTCCGGGCCGAGTCCCGCTACCGGCTAGTGCCGCTACCAGTAACGTTCGCGCGCTTACAGATAAGATAGATGAGAGTAGTTATTGGCCGGGAAGCCACGGCCGGAGCCAGGTGTCGGAGACGCCCCGGGAGGCCGATTCGCCATCCGTGGCAGCCACAGGAGCAGTCGAGTCGAGGCGCGCTGCACAAAGAGCCCCCCCGGGGAGTGGCTGGGATATGGCTCAGGTGGCCCGAGCAGCTGGCCGGCCCCAACGGCGCTGACGCTCCGAGCGGATCTTGGCTCGGTGTCGGCGCTGAGCCTCCCGCAGGGCTGGCGGGCGAGCGGGGCTGGCGGGGCTGGCGGGGCTTGCGTTGCGTGTGTTGCTCGTGTGGCCATTGGGTGCTAGCGTGCTCCCGGCGCCGGGTGGACGCTCCTTTCTCGGATCATGACGCCCTCACCCAAGCCCTCCACTCACCAGCGCCGGGGCCCGGCCCACCGCCGCCAGCGGCGGTGGCACCTGCTGCTGGCCCCCCGGTCCGGCCCCCCCTGCGACGTGGGTCCGGGCTCCGGCGACCAACTCGAGCGGCTCTGGTCCTCCAGGGTCGAGCCCCCCTGCGGCGACTCGCTCCGAACCGGTGTCGCCGTCGCCGGGCGAGACCCCGGCCGGCGCCGGCGGGAGGCCCGCCAGGGAACGCTCGGGTGGCTCGGGCCAGGCTGGGGCCGCCGGGGTGTGGCCGCCGTGGGGGTCCTGGCCCTCACCGTCGGCCTGGGTCAGGCCGCGGCCACCTCGTCGTCGCTGACGTCTGGGAGCTACCTGGTCGTCCGGGGGGACACGCTGTGGGCCATCTCGCAGCGCTTCGGGGTCACCGTCTCAGCCCTCGCCGCCGCCAACGGCATCAGCGACCCCAACTTCATCGAGGCCGGAACGGCCCTCATGATCCCGGCCCGAGCGACCGGCACAGGCACCACCGGCACGGGCACAGCCGGCACGGGCACTGCCGGCACGGGCACCACCGGCACGGGCACCACCGGCACGGGCACTGCCGGCGGCGCTACGGACAGCGACGACGTTCCAGCCTCCACGGTCACCGGTGGCGGGGCCAGCCCGGCCGGGAGCCTCCCGGCCGGGCTCCGCCTCCATCCCGAGCGCCTGAGCCTCGTTCCGCTGTTCCAGCACGCGGCCGCCATCGTCGGGGTGCCGGCCGGCCTGCTCGAGGCCATCAGCTGGCAGGAGTCCGGATGGCAGGCCGGGGTCGTCTCCCCAGCCGGGGCCATCGGGATCGGCCAGGTCACCCCCGGCACCGTGGACTTCGTGCGGGCCCTCCTCGACCCCTCGCCCCTCGACCCCGGGGTGGCGGGCGACAACATCATGATCAGCGCCAGGTTCCTGCGCTACCTCCTGGACCAGACGGGCTGGAGCGCCCCTCTGGCGGTGGCCGCCTACTACCAGGGCCTGGCATCGGTGCGAGACGTCGGCATCCTCCCGGAGACCCAGCAGTACGTGGCCGACGTGGTGGCCCTGGAGGCAGAGTTCTGACGAGCGGCGCCGGCGGGATTTTTTCTGGGGCGCCCTGACCTGGGGCGTCGCGCGAAAGGCCAGCGTGGCGGGGACCAGAGGGCGCTTGACGCGCCGTCCCCCCGGGGGCATAACTAGCCACGTCCCACGTAGCCCCGGCTGCCAGGTCGTGGGCCTCCCGGAGCGGACCGGCCCCGGGAGGGGGCGGTTGTGGGCAGGCGAGGCCCAGGAACCGAGTAGAGAACGTCCCAATAACCCCCGCCCTGGCGAACAGGAGGAGGGCTACCGGACGGCCCCAAAGGTCCCTGGGCCTCGCCCAGCCCGGCTGCGTGGGCTGGTCTTCTCCGCGCCCGTCCGAGCGTGCGTCCAGTCAGGCGAGCGCGTATAGGCTCCCGCCCGCGCACCCCCCACCCCGAGGACTTTGCATGGCCGAGAAGCTGGACGCCGAGGTCGAAGACGTTGACGAGGAAGGGCCGGAGGAGCCCGACGACGTCGACCTCGACGACCTCGGCGACGAGGACGACCTGATCGAGGACGACGACGAGGCCGTCCTCGAGGGCGAGGACGTGGAGGAGGACGAAGCCGGCGAGGAGGGGGAGGGCGTCGCCTCCACGACGTCCCGGGCGACCACGGCCGAGGACGACGACGAGGACGACGAGGAGGAGCCCGAGGACGAGGACGTCGAGGCCAGCCTGGACGTGATCCTGAAGGAGCGGCTGGTCGTCCCTGACGACGAGGAGGAAGAGGAGGCTCCCGACGTCGACGACCGCTCCGAGACATCGGCCAAGGTGCTGCCCAAGCAGCCCGACGAGTTCGTCTGCCAGTCGTGCTTCCTCGTCAAGCACCCCAGCCAGCTGGCCGACCCGGCCCGCATGCTCTGCCGGGACTGCGTGTGACCGGTACGGGGGCCGGCCAGCCCGAGGGCGGGGGGCCCGAGGGCCGCTCCTTCTGGGATCAGGCACTGGACGTCCTCGTCTACGGCCCCGTGGGGGTGGCCGTCACCGCCGCCGAGGACCTGCCCCAGATGGTGGACAAAGGGCGCCAGCTGGTGACCACCCGGGTGGCCCTGGCCAAGATCATGGGGCAGCTCGCCTTGGCCCAGGGCCAGCGCCAGGCCGAGCGCATGGTCCGTGACACCCTGGGCCGCCTCGGGGCCGCGCCCCCCGGTCCCGCCGGGCCGGCGCCGGCCCCCCAGGCCGGGGCCGCCCCGCCCGCACCGC
>JBOGGR010000227.1:0-5719 GCA_050744025.1 Acidimicrobiales bacterium | reverse complement strand
GGGCCGGCCGGGCCGGCCGGCGGGCCGGCGGTCTCCCGCCCCCGCGGGCATGCCTCGGGCCCCGGGTCCGGCCGGGGCGCCGGGGGAAGCGGTGGTGCCGGGTCCGCCCGTGGTGCCGGGTCCGGCCGGAGCGCCGGGAGAGGCGGGACTGCCGGTGGGTGCCGGGGAGCCCGCTCCGGGTGTGGTGAGGGGTGCCGCGGTGCCGGCTCCGGCTGTGGTGCCGGGGGCCGGGGCGCCGGCTCCGCCCGGAGTGAGGGGTGCCGGGGCGCCGGCTCCGGCTGTGGTGCCGGGTCCGGCCGTGGAGGCGAGACGGGCGGGAGCGGCCGGCCTGCCCGCAGCGCGGGGTGCCCCCGAGGGGCCTGCGGCGCCGGCCCGGCCACGGCCCCGCTCGCCCGAAGGGCCCTCGCCCGGCTCCGGCTCGAAGGCGCCCCGGCCCGCCCGGCGCCCGACTCCCGGCCCGGGCCGCTCACCCCGGCGGGGCCGCTCACCCGTGCCGTCCCGGAGAGGGCGGTCGCGGCTCGACCGGGGCAGGAGCGACGAGGTGACCCCGGCCGAGGGGCGGGGCGGCCCCGTCACCTCGACCCGCTCGGGCTCGGACCGAGGCTCCCGGGGCGGGTAGAGCCGGACGACGGCGATGCCGTCGAGCCCGAACACGGCGTCGGCCCGCACCACGTCGCCCACCTGGGCGCCGTCGTACAGGACTGCGACGTCGAGGCTGCCCTTCGGCTGGCGGGCTCCGGCGGCCCGCCAGGTCCAGGTCCCGTCGTCTCGTGCGCTCGTCAGCTCGATGTCGATCCGGTTCGGCACTGCCGCCAAGCTACCCGCTGGGCAGAGAGGGTGGGGCTGGCCGGGGCTGGCCGCGGCCCGGCGGTCCCACTGCGAGCTGCCCGGTGGCTACGATCGGTCGGCTGCGTCGTCCGGGGCCGTCCACCGGCCAACCGGCGAAGGTTGCGGCCGGGCCGCCCGGCCCCGTGACGATGGAGGTGTCGATGTTCGGCCAGGGGGAGCGTGCCCGTGGGTGTCGCTGACCGCGAGCTGGTCGGCGTCGTCGAGCTCGACCACCCGGAGCCGGCCGGGCCCGAGGGGCCCGGGGCGTCCCTCCGCCCGGCGAGCCGGCCGCGCTTCTGGCGCGAGCTCACGGTCGTGGTCGTGTTCTACGTCGCCTACGAGCTCATCGCCGACGTCACCGCCGGGTCTCGCTACGCCGCCCTCTCCAACGCTCTGGCCGAGGTCCATCTGGAGCGGGCCATGGGCCTCTTCCACGAGCAGGCCATCCAGCACTTCTTCCTCGGCGACCTCTGGCTGGTGCAGGCCTCCAACGACTTCTACGCCACCGTCCACTTCGTCATGCCGGTGGTGGCCCTGGTCTGGCTGTGGTGGAAGTTCCCCGGCCGCTACCGGCGCTGGCGCAACGCCCTGGCATGGCTCACAGGCATCAGCCTCGTCGTGTTCGTCGCCTTCCCCGTGCTGCCCCCTCGGCTGCTGCCCGCCACCTACCGGTTCGTGGACACCATGCAGGCGCTGGGTGGGGCCGGCCGACTGGACGGGGTCCTGCTCAGCGATGTCGGCAACGCGTATGCCGCCATGCCGAGCCTCCACGTGGCCTGGGCGGCGTGGTGCGCCGCGGCCCTGGTCTGCTCGGTGCGGCGCTGGTGGCTCAAGGTGCTCCTCGTGGCCGACCCCATCGCCACCACGTTCGTGGTCGTCGTGACGGCCAACCACCTCTTCCTCGACGTCATCGGCGGGGCACTGGTCCTCGTCGCCGGCATCGGCCTCAGCCGGGTGCCCTGGCCTCGTCTCGGACCCCGCTCCCGGCGGTGGGGCTGAGCCCTTCCAAGGGCGATTGGCCCCCGGCCGTGCCCGGTGACAGGGTGTGGCAATGGAGGCCCGGCGGCGCTTTCCCCAGGAGCCGCGGAGCGCGGGGGAAGCCAGGCGGTTCCTCCGGCAGGTCCTTGACGAGTGGGGCCTGGAGGACTACGTGGAGGCCGCCACTCTGGCCCTCTCCGAGGTGGTGACCAACGCCGTCCTGCATGCCGGCTCCGAGGCCGAGGTCCTGGTCCGGGCCACGGGTCCGGTGCTGCGGGTCGAGGTCCACGACACCAGCCGCCAGCGTCCCGTCCGCAAGCGATACCGCCTCGATGCGGGGACGGGGAGGGGCCTGGCCATGGTCGAGGTCCTGGCCGACCGGTGGGGCTCGGTCACCTCCGAGACCGGCAAGGTGGTGTGGTTCGAGCTGGCCACCGCCGAAGGGGTCACCCGGGGAAGCGGCGCGGCGGCGACCGCGGCTGGCCGGCGCCATCCCCGGGCGGTGGATGGCCGAGGTGGGTCGCCGAGGAACCCGGGGCCGGGACGGGGACGGGCGGCGCCGGCGGGGGCGGCGGGGGAGTGGGCACGAGCGGGATCGGGCGGCGAGGTGCGACCCGTTGCCTGACACCGCCGTCGAGCCGGCCCCCCTGGTCGAGGTCCGCCTTCTGGGCCTCCCGGTCGCCGTGTACCAAAGGGCGGCCGAGCACGGCGACGAGCTCACCCGGGAGTTCCAGCTCCTCCTCGAACGCCACACCCTGCCGAGCGAGTCCACCCCCGCCCGGCTGCTGGCCCTGGCCGCCGAGCTCCAGGCCGGCTACGGCGCCCTCACCGAGAGCCAGGAGCAGGAGCTGGCCGCGGCTGTCGAGCGGGCGGACGCCACCGTGGACATCTCCTACCACGTGCCCCCCGGGGTGGCCGAGGCCGTCCGCCGCCTGCGATCCCTGCTGGAGGAGGCAGACCGGTACTGCCAGGCCGAGAAGCTGCTCACCCTGACCACGCCTCCCGAGACGGTCGCCTTCCGCGAGTGGTTCCTCCTGGAGTTCGTCCGCCAGCTCGACGGCGGGCGCCCCCGGCCGTGGCCCGGGCACGCCCCGGGGGAGTGAGCGCACGGCGCCCGCCCAGTCTGCCCCGAGAGGCAGGTGGCGGAGGTGCGATCGTGGCGCCATGACGCCGACGACCGTCGGCCTCATGTGGATGGCAGCGCGAGGCGGATCTCGCATCGGAGATCGGGGACGCGGCTGAGGCGGCGGTCGGCTGTCACGAGGGCGCAACCGAGGGTCTCGGCGACGGCGAGGTATGCGGCGTCGTAGCCGGTGACGTTGCTACGCAGTTCCCACATGCGCTCCAGTAGAGGTGTCGCTGCCATGAGGTCGATAGTGGCGGCCGCCATCGCGCTGAGCGCGTCCGCGGCGCGCTGCTCGCTGATCCTGTGCCCGAGCCATCGGCCACGGACCGCGGAGAACACTTCCACGACCAGGTGCTCAGGGCCGGCCCAATGTGCATCGCGCGCGAGCTCGGCGCGCCCGTGAGTGCCGACGGGTCCGTCGTCGGTCAAGGCGTTGGTCAGTACGGACGCGTCGACCACGATCACGGGGTGTCGCTCGCGGCCTCGCTGAGAACAGCCTCACGCTCGGCTCGAGCGCGGTCGAGCGCTTCGGCCACCTGCGCTGTCGAGAGCTGCGAGCCGTCCTGGCGACCCCCAAAGCGCTCCAGCAAGGCCAGGTTGGTCGAGCGACGCGCCTCGTTGGTGACCAGAGCCAAGAGGAAGGACTGCAATGACTGCCCGCGGGCGGCCGCCCGGTCGGCCAGCGTCTGGCGGATGTCATCGGGAACGCCACGGATTTGCAGAGCAACCATGCATGCAGTTTACATGCGCCTGGGGTGATGAGGTGGGTGGCCCGCTGTCGGGGCGGTGGCTCAGACCTCCTCGACCAGAAGCCTCACGCCTGCCGCGTCGGCCACCTGGCGGATGTGGGCCCCGTCGGAGGTTACGACTGGACCACCGTCGCCGAGCCGGATGGCTACTTCGACCACGGTCACATCGGTGATGTCGTCGAGTCCGGAGGCACCGACGAGCTCTCCGACCTTCCGCGCCTGGGCTGCAGTCATGTCCTCGATCTCACACGGGCGCAGCAGGTGGACCAAACGAGCTTGACGAGAACCACCCCGCCATGCCTGGGCGAGGACCGGGGCAGGGACGAGCGGGGTCACGCCCTCAGCGTTGTAGCCGTCGTGCAGTGCCCACATCCGGCGGTCGTTGCGCTCGGCGGCGATGAGCGCCCCACTGTCGTAAGTGACCTTCACCTACGCCCGGCCGAGTGAGCGCCGGGCACGGGCCCGCCCCTCGGCCCGCTCTTCCTCGGTGAGCGGACCGTTCTCGGCCTCCCACGCCAGAATTCCCTTCCGACCCTCTTCGAGGTGTAGCCGCTGCGCCGCGGCCTTGGCCAGCCACCCGCTGAAGGTGGTCCCGGTCTCGGCCGCTGCCTTCTCGATGCCGGCTGCCAGGTCGGGGTCCAGGGACACGGATCGCTTCTCTCTCACGGCCATGCCCAAGGGTAGCACACCAGGTACGACAGACTGGCCGAGGTGGGTGGACCGATCGCCGTCCTGGTCTCCGGCCTACCAGCCACTGGCAAGACCACCCCTGGCGCGGGCAGATCATGACGACCGACGCGCGCACGCGGCCGTCCAACGGGCGTAGATCACGGTTGGGACGGCTGCACGCCTCACCCTGACCCCGGTGCTTGTGCTGCTTGCACGGGCCGCATCTCGGTCTCAACGAGCTGGCCCAGGCCTTCGTAGAGAGGGCCACTCGAGCCGCCCACCGCCGCCGGGGACAAGGTGGGCCGGCCCCGGGGCCCCATCTCCTGATAGCGGTGGTTGCCTTCAGTTCAGTTCAGTTCAGCTGTTGTCGGCTCTGCGGTGACCGAGCCGTTCGGAGACTCCCCGGGTGGCACTCAGCAGCAGGTCGGCAGCCTGGTCGACCACGGGACGGAACCGGTCTACGGGCCCCGACACCGAGATGACGGCGCGCAGTTGACCGTCGTGGCCGAAGACGGGGGCGGCCACGGCCCCAGCCCCGGCATCGCGCTCGCCGAAGGACATCGCATAGCCTCGCTCCCTGACACCGCGCAGCTCCCTGCGGAGCTTGGCCTGGCTGGTGATGGTGAGAGGAGTCAGGCGAACGAGGTCGTGCTCCCGGAGGTACCTCTCACTCTCGGCCCGGGGGAGGAACGCCAGGAGCGCCTTGGAGGACGCGCCGGTGTGCAACGGGAAGGGCCTCCCCAGCTGGACCACCATCTTCACGTCCCGGTCGGGGGTGACCTGATCTATGTAGACGCGGCTCCAGCCCACCCGGACCGAGAGGGTGGCCGTCTCCCTGGTGGCCGCCACGAGGCCCGTCATTGCCTCCCGGGCGATGCTCCGGACGTCGAGGCGGTCGAGGTAGGAGAGGCCGAGGAAGAGGATCTCGGGGCCCAGCAGGTAGCGATGAGTCGTCTCGTCCATCTCCACGAAGCCCTTGGCCCGGAAGGCGGCGAGGGCGCGGTGGACGACAGCCTTGGACAGATCGAGCCTCTCCGCGATCTCGGTGACCCCCAAGGTCGGGGAGCCCCCCGTGGCGAACAGGGTCAGGACGTCGAGGGCTCGTTCCACCCCGCCGACACTCGGGCCCCGTGCCACCGCATCTCCGTTCGCGCGCCTGGGCAAGATCGCTCCTTCGATGTCGTCGCGTGTCCGTTACGCGCCCACCCCTGACGGTAATGCACGGTCGCAGAGAAGGGCTCAGTGGCCGGGATGATGGCGGGTGCCGGCTCCGCGGATGGCGCGATCCAGCGTTCGTCGGGCGGACCGGACCACCGCCTCGTCGATCATGTGTCCATTGCCGTCGAGGATGACACCATGGCCCCTGGCC
>JBOGGR010000226.1:0-4495 GCA_050744025.1 Acidimicrobiales bacterium | reverse complement strand
TGTCCAAGATCATGTGGATCTGCAGTCCCTTCGGCACCTGGCGGTCGATCAAGCGCAGGAACTTCAAGAACTCGGTGTTGCGGTGCTTTGGCAGGCACTGGCCGATCACCGTCCCGGTCAGCACGTCGAGCGCAGCGAACAAGGTGGTGGTCCCGTTGCGCTTGTAATCATGGGTCATGGTGCCGGCGTGGCCCTTCTTCAGGGGCAGGCTGGGCTGGGTGCGATCCAGCGCCTGGATCTGGCTCTTCTCGTCCATGCACAGCACGACGGCCTTGTCCGGCGGGTCGAGGTACAGCCCGACCACGTCCACCAGCTTCTCCTCGAAGCGTCTGTCGTTGGACAGCTTGAAGGTCCTCACCAGATGCGGCTCGAGCCCACGAGCAGACCACACCCGCTGAACGGTCGCCGGGCTCACCCCGGCGGCTTTGGCCATCGACCGGCAACTCCAATGCGTCTGGCCCTCGGGCTCGAGGTCCTGGGTCATCCGGACGATCTCGTCGATCTTGTCCGCTGGGATCGACGGCTTGCGGCCTCGGCCTTCGCTCACCTGGGCGAACTTCACCAGACCGGCAGTGGCGAACCGTTCCCGCCAGGCTCGCACCGTCATCGCCGATACCCCGACCTCCACGGCGATCCGCGTGTTGGGCGCGCCTTCACCGGCCATGAGGAGAGCCCGGGCCCGCAGAACGTCGCGGTGCGGAGCCGTCTTCGACTTCGCCACGGTCTCCAGGATGAGCCGCTGGCCTTCGGCCAGCACGAGCGCAGGCGCCGCGTGGTTCATTCGGCCAGGATACCACAACCGCCAAGTCAAATGCGAGACACTACACTAGGTGGCCGTCGAGGGTGGTGGGCGCGGGCACGATGCCCGGCCTGCCGGCCAGGCAACGGACGCTGACGGCCTCCATCGCTCGAGTTGCCTACCGAGCTCGGGGATGTCCCGTGCCAGCGTCGACCACAGCTCGGAGTAGTCGATGCGATGATAGATGTGAGCCACCAGCACCCGGTTCGCTCGAATGTCCGCCCACGGCACGTCGGGGAGGGCACGGGTGGTTTCGACGGGCAGTCGGCTGGTTGCGTCGCCGATCCGGCTGATGACTGCCTCGCCAGCAAGACGAAGGAGTCGGTCGTTGTCCCAGGCCGTCCGGCCCCTCCCGACGATCTCGGCGGCAGCAGCGACCGCATCGGCGATATCCCCGAGAGCCTTGTCGTGATGCCGACCCTCGTCCTGGCTCGATGTCACAACGGACAGGCGTCGGTGCGGATATCGTCATCACGATCGGTCAATCCACCCTCCGTGACGACGTCGACTCGGCACCCTAGCGCTGCTTCCAACTCCCTCCATAGGGCTGCATGGTCGACGAGCGTTCGCCCGGCCTCGAGGGTGACGAGAAGATCGATGTCGCTGTGCGCTCGGGCTTCGCCACGAGCCACCGACCCGAAGACCCGGACGTTCGACGCGCCATGGGAGTCCGCGATCTGCAGGATCTCTTCACGGCGCGCCCGGAGCGCCGCCATCGTCGGGGCATCCTTCACCCGACTGCCGTCTGCAAGCTGTGCTCGACGCACCCGCGCCATGGTAGGTCCCCCCGGCGGACGCCTTGATCTCCGTGAGTCGTCCCGCTCAGCCGATGACGGAGACGATGGTGCCGTAGGCGAGGTAGGGCCAGGCCTGGGCTGCCTGGGCCAGGGGCAGCTCGATGCACCCGAGGCTCTGGGGGATCCCGTAGTCCGCCCGGGGGAGGTAGTGCACGGCGTCGCCGCCGTTGAAGTAGGCCACGTACTGCACAGGGTCGGCGTACTTGGACCCGTCGGGGTTGGTCCCCCGCATGACCTGCCTGCGAAGCCGGGCGTAGACGAGGAAGGTGCCGTTGGGGGTCGGGTCCTGGGCTATGCCGGTGTTGGCAGGGGACTTCAGGACCACCTGGCCGTCGTGCCAGATGGTCAGGCTCTCGGGGCTCGTCTTGTTGCCGAGGGCGAAGTCGTAGCCCCCGGTGTTGAAGTCGTGGCCGACGAGGGCCTGGAGGAGGTCGCCCCACACCTGGGGGCCGGCGATGCCGTCGACATCGAGGCCGTGGTCGGCCTCGAACTCCATCACCAGGCCCTTGGTCATGACGTTGTAGTGACCGGCCTGCCACAGGGAGACGAGGTTGGTGGGCCAGCCGCTGTGCCGCCAGGCGAACGTGCCGGCCGGGGGGTCGAAGGTAGCCCTGCCCTGGCCGGCGGCGTCGGTGGGGGCGATCGGCGGGCCCGACGGGGTCCACGAGAGGGGCGAGTAGTCGACGAGGGAGAGGAGCTGCTGGAGGCGGAGCACCGATCCGTCCTCGACCTGGAAGTGGTCCACCGTCGCCTTGGCCAGCCGGGCCCCGCTCGCGGCCGCCATCCCCGACTTCCCGCCCGGGACCGTGACGGTGACGCCCGTCAGGGGGGCGAAGGGCGCGGTGGGCGTGAAGGTGAGGGTGGTGGGACTGGTGCGGGTCCATGAGCCCGACACGTCGGGCGCCACCGTAGGCAAGGGCGAGGCGGTGGCCAGCGGGGACGAGAACGAGACCCGGATGGCCGTCGTGCCCGACACCCCCGTGGCCCCGTTCGCCGGCGTCACCGTCCCCACGGTGAGGGGCGGCGGGGGACGCGTCGTGGAGGTGGTGGACGACGACGAGGTGGAGGACGACGACGCCCCCGACGCCGGCTTACCGGAGCCCCCCGAGCCCCCCGAGCCCCCCGAGCCCACGGCTCGAACGGCCCCGTGGGCTCCCCGGCCCGGGACCGCGACGAGGGTGGCCACCACGGCGGCGCCGGCCACCACGATGACGGCCGCGACCACGGCCCCCACCATCCAGGCAGGGAACCGGTTGGGACGTCGGAACGAATAGGACACGGCGCTCTTTCCTGACTCGGGCACCCAAGTGTAGAAGGAGACCCCTGAGGGCCCCATCGCGTTCCCCCGGCCGAGGGATCGCAGGCGCCGGCCCGGCGGCGGGGGCGAGGGCACGCCAGCGGGCGCGGGAAGTGCTGGGTCCTTGGGCCTGCTCGAGGCAGATCATCTCCCCTCAGCGAGGCGAAGGACGGCGATGCGGTAGATGGTGTGCTGGTCACGTGGTCCGATGGCGAGGATCTCCCGTGTGGTGACGTCGACTTGGCGATAGATGAGCCGAAATCGGGGCGGCCGCCAGCCGGGGGCGTCGAACTTGACACGTGCCAGCCCGCTCAGGTCTCCGCTCACGTGCCGCTGACCCAGGTCCTTGCCCACCACCCGGCCATAGGCCAGGTCATCGATGATCGCTACCGCGGCGGCAACGACGTCTGGCCCGTAGACCGCCAGCCCAGCCACGTCGGCAAGGACCTCCTCGCCCGGGACCACGTCATAGCGCGGGCGCCGAGGAGCAGAGCTCACGCAGGCCGGCGGGCAGCCTCCGCCGCTCGTCGGAGAGCGTCGTCCAGCTCACCCCGGCTCAACCGACGGCTGGAGCCAGCGACTCGCTTCCGAGCCAAGGCGAAATCAAGCTCGTCCTCGGCCGTCTCCATCAGTTTCTCCCACACGTCGAGCGGAACGATGACACCCTGGGCCCGTCGATGGGAACCGAAGTACAGCGGCTCGCCCTCGCCTGCATCGAACCGCCTGGCGATCTGATGCAGGGCTTCTCTCGCTTCTCCGGTGGTCAGAACCTCAACCATGTCTCTACGGTACGCAAAAGCGTACGGGTTGTCCACTGCCTCGTCAGGTTGGGGATCGCCTACCGGGGATGCGGAGGAAGCGCTGGCATCCAAGCCTCGGTAGACGCTGACTCATCCGAGTAGGAGGGCCGCCACCACCTCGGGGCTCACGGTCGCCTTCTCCATGGACTGCCAGCCGGGGGCCACCGAGACCAACGGCGGCGGCCAGGAGTGCGTCTTCTTCGCCGCCCCTGTAGCCGGGCCACCGCCTCCGACAGGGCGACCTCGTCCCCGCTCTGGGAGGTAGCCTGATCCATGGCCCGCGAGGTCCAGACCCTACTCTTCACCGACCTGGTGGGCTCCACGGACCGGCTGCGCCAGCTCGGCGATGCCGGGTGGTCGGCCCTGCTCGACCGCCACCACAGCGCCGTACGTGCCGTGCTGGCTGCCCACGAGGGCCGGGAGGTCGACACTGCCGGCGACGGGTTCCTGGCCTGCTTCGACTCCCCCACCGCCGCGGTCCGGGCAGCCGCACGGGTGGTGGAGCGCGTCGGCGCCCTGGACCTCGAGGTGCGGGCCGGACTGCACACCGGCGAGGTGGAGGTGGAGGGCCGGGGGCTCCGGGGGGTGGGGGTGCACCTGGCGGCCCGGGTCATGGCCGAGGCCGGGCCGGGGGAGGTCCTGGTCTCGAGCACGCTGCGGGACCTGGTGGCCGGGTCGGGCATGGTCTTCGCCGACCGGGGCCTCCACCAGCTGAAGGGCTTCGCCGAGCCCTGGCGGCTGTTCGCCCTCGACCTCCACAGCGCGAGGCCGGCGACGACGGGCGCCGCGGCCGGCTCGGAGG
>JBOGGR010000225.1:0-4536 GCA_050744025.1 Acidimicrobiales bacterium | reverse complement strand
GTCCCTGGCCGGCTGGCGGGAGTCCCGGGCCGGCCGGCGGGAGTCCCGGGCCGGCTGGGGGGAGTCCCGGGCCGGCTGGGGGTGGCTCCGGACCGGCCGGCGGGAGTCCCGGCGTGAGCACATTCTGGCGCACCTCCCACACGCCGGGGGCCGGGCTGGAGGTCGGCCGCGGCGGTGGTGGCGGTGGAGCTGGTGGTGGCGGTGGAGCTGGAGGTGGCGGTGGAGCTGGAGGTGGCGCCGGCCCAGGCCTGGACGACCCGTACGCCACCACGTCCGAGCCGCTCTTCGGAGAGCCGCCATGGCGGCTCTCCGCTCCGGTCTCCCCGGCTCCGCCGGACAGGACGCCCCGTCCGCGCCCACCTTCGGTGGTGACTCCTCTCACCCTCGGCGTCGGCTTCCTCGCCGGCGGGGTGATGCTGGCCGGAGACCTTCTCGGGCTGCTCCACATCGGGTGGGTCTCGGCACTGGCCGTGGAGCTGGTCGTGGTAGGGCTGGGCGTCATCGCTTCGGCCTGGCTGGGCCGGGGCTGGGGCCTCCTCGCCCTCGGGGTCGCCCTCGCCGTCGTCGCCGTGCCGGCCTCTACCGTGCACCTCCCCGGCGACCTCGTGGGCAACAACCACTGGTCCCCGGCCGTCCTGTCACCGGCCGAGCCGCTGTCGTACTACCTCGGTGTGGGCAACGCGACCCTGGACCTGCGCCGGTCCCAGCTGACCGGAGGGGGTCGGGCCGAGGAGCTCTCGGCCCACGTGGGGGTCGGGAACCTGGTGGTGCTCGTCCCCCAGGACGTCGCCGCCGACATCGAGGCCCGCTCGGGAACGGGCGTCGTCTCCGTCTTCGGCGTGAGCAGGCCGAGCCCGCACCGTGGGCTCGTCCAGCTCGCCGCGCCGTCGGTCGGCCCGTCCGCCGGCACGGTCGACCTCCACCTCAGCGTCGACGCCGGCAGCATCGAGGTGCGCCATGCTGCGTAGGGCTCCCCATCCGTTCCTCCTGCTCGGGGGCCTCGTCCTCGTGGCCGTCGCCGTGAGCGTGCTGGTGCGCTCGGCCTCCTCCCTCGTCGTCGACGCCCGCTTTATCGTCCCGGCCCTGCTCGTGGCGGTCGGCGCCCTGGGCGTCAGCCAGTCCTGGGCGCGGGCCCGCCGCCACCGCGAGGACCGCTCGTCCGACGACCTGTGGTGAGAGCCCGGCGCTGACCCTGCCGGGGGCCCGGGTCAGCGGTTCAGCCTGCCCCCGGGCCGGGTCAGCGGTTGAGCCTGCCGGGGGGGCGAGTCAGCGGTTGATCGACGCCGGGCCCCGGCAAGGGCGGCAGGACCGGCGCCGCCTGGCGACGGCGAACCAGAGGAACGCCCAGACCACCCACAGCGCCGCCCAGTGAGCCGAGGCCGTGGCCATCACGACCACGACGAGGGCCAGGACCACCCAGAAGACGGGGTAGCTCCGT
Organism: Acidimicrobiales bacterium; assembly: GCA_050744025.1. Taxonomy (GTDB): domain Bacteria; phylum Actinomycetota; class Acidimicrobiia; order Acidimicrobiales; family JAJPHD01; genus JBOGGR01. The sequence continues at coordinate 3,098 of JBOGGR010000225.1, read as the reverse complement.
CCCAGCACCGTGGGGCGGTGAGCCCGGGGCGGGGGGACGGGGAAGGGCGTCGACGGCCGGGGCTGAGCCTGGCCGGGCATGTCGAGGAACAGGCCGTCCAGCTCTCCCTGCATCCTGGCGCCGTAAGCCCGGTCCAGCCGCTCGGAGAGCTCGTCGCTGGTGAGACGCCCGTCGGCGAAGTGCTGTCGAAGGGTGGCGGCCGCCTCCTCCCGGTCGGCGTCCGACGCCCGGATCGAGGATCGGGGCCGGGCTCCGGGACGCGGCACCGAGCTCCGGGAGTCACCCCAACCATCGAACCTGGACACGTTCCCATCCTTCCCAAATCTGTGTGGTGCCAACTACCTTTTTAGCAAATCTGGTTGCGAGATGCTAGGCATCCCACCGGTCGGTAGCTGACAAGGGGCCGCTCGGCTGCTCATGGGCGAGGTCCGAGCGGGTCCGAGCGGGTCCGAGCGGGCCGTGGTCCGGGTCTTGTCCGTTCCGCCGGCGAGGTGATAGCGGTTCGTGTCGTCCTACGACCAAAAGTGCTATCACCTCCACGCTCCTCCCGCCCGATCCGGCGAGGTGATAGCGGTTCGTGTCGTCCAGGGGAACACAAACCGCGAGCAGTGCGATCTCGGGCCGGCGGGCCGGAGACGCGCCCCACAGGCGGATCGGGACGCGGCCTCACCGGTGGTCCAGACGAGCTGCGCTCTCCCTCGCCCCCATCAGGTCACACGCCCTCCCTCGCCCCATCAGGTCAAAGGGGCGGGGTTCAGCGTGAAGCCTGCGGCGAGGTGGGCGGTGTCGTTGTAGCGCCGTACCAGCCAGCGGCGTCCGGCCACGACCAGGTGGGAGATCGAGCCGTTGTCGGCACCGATGAAGGCGAAGCGGGCCGCCCCGGTGGCCAGGCTGAGGATCTGGCCGATGGTCCCGCCGTGGGTGAACACGACCACCCGCTGGTCCGGATGGGCGCCGGCCACCCGCTCGACCCCGGCCCGCACCCGGCGGGAGAACGCCTCGCTGCGCTCGGCGCCGGGGATCACGTCCCATCGCTGCTCGGCGAACATCCGCTCGGCCAGGGGGTCGGCCTCGGCCACCCGCCGGCGGAGCACGCCTCCCTCCCACTCGCCCAGGTGCACCTCCCGGAGGTCGGGCTCCACCCGCGGGACCACACCGAGGCGATCCACCAACGGCTGGGCCGTCTGCAGCGTCCGGCGCAAGGTGGTGACGTAGACGGCGTCGAGTCCCTCGCCGGCCAGCCGGTCGGCCACCCGGGCCGCCTGCTCCCGGCCGGTGGGCGCCAGATCCGGGTCGCCCTGGCCACCTACGAGGGGGAACGGCCGGTCGGCCCGGGCGGGGGCCGACTCGCCGTGCCGCACGAGCAGGAGCTCCGTCGCTCCCGGAGGCCGAACGAAACGGGCCTGGGGGTACTCCTCGACGCTCGGCCGGCCCACGGGAGCGCTCAGCTGAAGCAGTACGAGTCGGAGGAGGCGTCGCCCCCCTCCAGGCGGACCTGGTGCACCCGGAGGCCCCGGAAGTCCTCGCCGTGCAGGAACAGTCCCTCGTCGACCGTGAGGCCCCCCTGGTCGACGTCGGAGTCCAGCCTCGCCATCCACGCCCCGACGCCGTCCGGGTAGAACTGGTCGTCCCAGGCGCCGTAGAGGGAGTTCGTGAGGTACACCCGCCGGCCGTCCCGGCTCAGCTCCACCATCTGAGGGCCGCCGGCCAGCGCCACCCCCGGCGCCGCCGGGTGCGGAGCGCGACCGGTGATGCCACCCAGGCGGACCGATCCGGCCAGCCGCGGGTGGAACGGGTCGGTCACGTCGTACTGGCGGAGCTCGCCGGTCCCCCAGCACGACACGTACAGCCACCGGTCGTCCACGCTCAGGTTGATGTCGGTCACGAGGGGCGGCACGGCGCCGAAGCCGGCCAGCAGCGGGGGCAGGGTGGCCGGATCGGCGGGCTCGGCCGGGACCGTGATGACCTTGTCGGCCCCCCAGCGCCCGTCCTCGCGGTGCCACAGCCACACCGAGGCCGAGAGGTCGGTGACGTCGACGACGACTCCCACGAACCCGTACGTCTGAGCGGGATCATGAGCCGGGCGCAGCTCGAGGGCCATCTGGTGCTGGTCCCCGAGGTCCACCCGCTGGAGGTGGCGTCCGCTGGACAGCTCCCAGAAGTGCAGGGCGTGGCCGTACTCCCGGCCCAGCAGCTTCTCGGCGTCGACGCCGTCCTCGATCATCGAGGGCGTGCCCCATTCGCTGGTCACCAGCGTGTCGTGCCCGAGGTGCCACCAGACGTCGTAGGCCAGGTACTGCGGGCCGCGGTCGGTCTCGAACTGCCCGACGACCTCGAAGCTGTCGTGGTCGAGCAGGGCGACGCCGCCGGGACCCGCGGCGCCGTCGGTCCCTCCCAGGCACGAGAGGTAGAGCCCGGTCGGCCCGCAGTGCAGGGTGTGGGGACGGGAGTAGCCGGCCTTGGCTGCCAGCTCGTCGGCCTCGATCACCTTCACCAGGTGCGGCTTCCTCGGATCCGGCCGGGTGTCGTAGACGTGCAGGCGGGACGACCGCAGGCCGGGCACCAGCAGGTAGCGGCGCTCGGGCGAGTGATGGCCGGAGTGGCAGAGCGAGCTGCTGCACGCGTTCCAGCCGAAGTGGTGCAGCTCGTCGCCCCGTTGGGGAAGGTCGGCCCATCCCACGACCTGGCCGTGGGACGGGGAGCCGGGACCCACGTCCACGACGGTGAGGGCGTCCGGCTGCCGGCCGCTCCGGTCGAAGGCGACTACGTAGGCCAGCTGCTCCGGGGGACCGGCCACCGCATCGGCGGCGGTCCGGTAGAAGGTCGGGTCCTCCTGGCCGGGCCCCTCGGGGTGCCCGGCGCCGTGCTCGCCGAGACGCCCATCGCCCTCCGGTTGCCCGGCGCCGTGCTCGTGCCCATCGCTCATCGACATCAGCTCCCTCGCGTGCTCGGTCCCGCTCCTACGTGCTCAGTCCAGCTCCGGCCGGGCCCCCGCCCACTGGCCGGTGTTGGCCTCCAAGGCGCTGAGCACCGAGGAGGCGATGCCGGGCCCGTCGAGGCCCAGGCGGGCCAGGATGGCGTCGGGCCGGGCCTGGGGG
>JBOGGR010000224.1:0-7157 GCA_050744025.1 Acidimicrobiales bacterium | reverse complement strand
AGCTGAAGGAGGTGAAGGCGGTGGCCGACCGGGTCACCGTCATCCGCCGGGGCCGGGTCGTGACGACGGTCGGCCCGCAGGCCTCCGAGGCCGAGCTGGCCTCGCTCATGGTCGGCCGGTCGGTGCTGCTGCGGGTGCAGAAGGGCCCGGCCCGCCCGGGCGACCCCGTGCTCGAGGTCCGGGGGCTGACCGTCGCCGACGACTGGGGCCAGACGGTGGTCGACGACGTCTCCTTCGACGTCCGGTCCGGCGAGATACTGGCCGTGGCCGGCGTGCAGGGCAACGGCCAGACCGAGCTGACCGAGGCCCTCATGGGCCTCCGCCCGCCGGTGGCCGGCTCGGTGCGGCTGGGGGGGCAGGAGATGGTCGGGAGGCGCCCCCGGGACGTGCTCGAGGCCGGGGTGGGCTACGTTCCCGAGGACCGCCAGCACGACGGCCTCGTCGTGGGCTTCTCGGTCGCCGACAACCTCATACTCGACATGTACCAGCAAGCCCCATACGCCTCGGGGCCGGCCCTGCACCGGAAGGTGGTGCGGGAGGCGGCGGAGCGCAGGACGGCGGAGTTCGACCTCCGCCTGACGTCGGTGGACGACCCGGCGTCGTCGCTGTCGGGCGGCAACCAGCAGAAGGTCGTGCTGGCCCGGGCGCTGTCCCGGCCGCTGCGGCTCTTCGTCGCCGCCCAGCCCACCCGGGGCGTCGACGTCGGGTCCACCGAGTTCCTCCACAACCGGATCGTCGCCGAGAGGGACAAGGGTGCCGCCGTGCTCATCGTCTCGTCCGAGCTCGACGAGGTGCTGTCCCTGGCCGACCGGGTCGCCGTCATGTTCAGGGGCCGGGTCACCGGGATGGTGAGCCCGGACACGCCCCGGGAGGAGATCGGCCTGATGATGGCAGGGGCGGCCGCCGGCGACGGCGCCACCGACGGCCAGGCGGCCACCGACGGCCAGGCGGCCGCCGACGGCCAGGCGGCTACCGACGGCCAAGCGGCCACCACAGGCGATGGGGCCGGCGAAGGGCCGGGCCCGGAGGGCGGACTGGACGGGCCGAAGTGACAGAGACCCTGGTCGCCGACGAGCCCCCCGGAGCCGACGAGCCCCCCGGGCCGGACGAGCCGCGGGGCCGGGGGCCGTCCTTCGGGCGGGTGTTCCTCGACGCCCTGGTCCAGGGGAACTCGGTGGTCGTGACGTTCCTCGCCATCGTCGTCGCGCTTTTCATCGGCGCCCTGCTCATCGCCTTCACCAGCCCCCAGGTGACCCCCGAGTGGGCGCACTTCTTCGCCCACCCGGGAGCGGCCGCGTCGGCGGCGGCGCACACCGTCGGCTCCGCCTACTACGCCCTCTTCCAGGGAGCCGTCGTCAGCCCGCCGACGGTCAGCGCGGCCATCGCCGGCCACACCTCCCTGTCCCAGGTCTTCTACCCGATCTCGGAGACCATCGTGCGGTCGACGCCCCTCATCCTGGCGTCCCTGGCCGTCACGGTGGCCTTCCGGGCCGGGCTGTTCAACATCGGGGGCCAGGGCCAGGTCATCACGGGTGGGCTGCTGGGCGGCTGGGTGGGGTTTGCCGTCCCCCTGCCCGCCGGCATCCACATCGTCGTGGCCCTGATCGGCGGCTTCGTGGGGGGAGCCCTCTGGGGCGGGGTGGCGGGCTGGCTCAAGGCCAGGACCGGGGCCCACGAGGTCATCACGACGATCATGCTCAACTACGTCGCCATCTACCTGCTGACCTACCTGCTGCACACGCCGGCGTTCCAGCGGCCCGGGAGCACCTACGCCATCAGCCCGCTGGTGGCCCAGAACGCCCAGCTGCCCCACCTGGCCGGCAGCACCCTCCGGCTCAACGCGGGGATCTTCGTGGCACTCCTGTGCGCCCTCGGCTGCGCATGGCTGCTGAAGCGCAGCACGCTCGGCTTCGAGCTCAACGCGGTCGGGCTCAACCCCGACGCGGCCCGCACGGCCGGCATGAGCGTGGCCAAGGTGGCCATCCTCGTCATGGTCATCTCCGGCGGGCTGGCCGGGCTGGCCGGGGCGACCCAGGTCCTCGGCACCCAGTTCGAGATCGACCCGGGCCTCACCTCCAACCTCGGCTTCGACGGCATCACCGTGTCCCTGCTCGGCCGGCTCGGGCCGTGGGGCACGGTGATGGCAGCGTTCCTCTACGGCGCCCTGGACGCCGGAGGCACGACCATGCAGGCCTCCACCGGGACCCCCGTGAACGTGGTGACGGTGATCCAGGCCATCATCGTCATGTTCGTCGCCGCCCCCCCGCTGGTCAGGGCCATCTTCCGGCTGCGGGGCGCCCGTCGCGGCGGCGAGGGCCAGACGCTCTCCACGGGGTGGGGCTCGTGAGCCTCTCCCTCCGCCTTCCCCGACGGACCGGCGGGGTGGTCACCCGGGCCCGGGGGGTGAGCATCATCTGCGTGGGGCTCGGGCTGGTGATGGTGCTCGTCTTCGGGCTGGGCACCGCCGCCGGCCGTGTCGCCAGGCTCGAGCTGTCCGGCGTCGGGGGACCCACCTTCGCCTTCGTCCCCGCCTTACCGGTCCCGGTGCGGCCGGTGTCCTACGCCCTCGGCGCCCTCTCCATCGTGCTCGGCCTGGTCGGGGCCGGGCGCGACACCAGCCGCCGCGCCTCCAACCGCATCCTCGGCGCCTCGATCGTGGCCTTCTGCTTCAGCCTCATCGCCTGGTCGGCGGCCGGGAAGTCGATGAGCCTGATAGGGCTCGGTCAGGGGACGATGGTGAGCTCGATCCCGCTCATCCTCGGGGCCCTGTCGGGGATCCTGTTCGAGCGCTCGGGGGTCATCAACATCGCCATCGAGGGGCAGTTCCTCGTGGGGGCGTTCGCCGGGGCGCTGGTCGGCAGCGCCGCTGCCAACCTCTGGCTGGGCCTGGCGTCGGCGGCCGCCGCCGGGGGGCTGCTGGGGCTGATACTCGCGTTCTTCTGCCTGCGCTACCTGGTCGACCAGGTGATCATGGGCGTGGTCCTCGACGTCTTCGCCCTGGGCCTGACGAGCTACTTCTACGACCGGCTGCTGGTCCCCTTCCAGAACTCCCTCAACTCGCCGGCCATCCTGAGCAACATCCAGGTCCCGGTGCTCGGTCACATCCCGATCATCGGGCCGGTCTTCTTCGACTCGAGCATCCTGCTGTACCTGTGCTACATCCTGCTGATAGTCGTCCACGTGGCCCTGTTCCACACCCGTTGGGGGCTGCGGGTCCGGGCGGTGGGGGAGCACCCGACGGCCGCCGAGACCGTGGGGATCAAGGTCATCGGCACCCGCTACTCGAACGTCATCCTCGGGAGCCTCGTCGCCGGCCTGGGGGGGGCCTTCTTCACGATCGGGTCGGTGGGAGCGTTCGGGATCGACATCTCGTCGGGCGAGGGTTTCATCGCCCTGGCCGCCGTGATCTTCGGCGGGTGGAAGCCGGCCGGCGCCCTGCTCGCAGCCCTGCTGTTCGGCTTCTCCGACGCCCTGCAGAACATCCTCGGGATCCTCGGGTCCCCCATCCCCTCCGAGTTCCTCCTCATGACACCATATGTGGTCACGGTCCTGGCGGTGGCAGGGCTGGTGGGCAAGGTGCGGGCGCCGGGGGCCGACGGCCGGCCCTACGTCAAGACCTGAGGCCTCCCGGGGACCTGGCCGCCCCGACCGGGCGGGTGGTCACGGGACAGGCCCGGTCGGGGGCAGGTCCAGCGCAGAAAAGGGGTTGACAGGAGGGCCCCGATTCTACAAACTGACAGAACGGGGCCGCAGGAAGGCGTCCCCGGCAGTCGTTGGGAAAGCGGCATCATGGGAAAGGGGACGCCCATGCACGGGAGTCGTCGTCTGCTCGTCACGTCACTCTCAGTGGCCTTGGTGGCGCTGGCGCTGCCCGTAGGGGCACTGGCCTACGCCGGGCCGGGCCACTCGGGAGGGGCCGGCCACTCGGGAGGGCCCGGCCGGGCCGGTCGGCCCTCCCATGGCGCGGGCGTGAGCCACGTGGTGGTGATCGACCTCGACAACACGCACCTGACCGACATGGAGCAGATGCCGGCCGTGCGGGACTTCTTCGGCAAGGGGACCCTCTTCTCCAACGACCACACCGGCCTCATCGCCTACACCCACCCGGACTACGTCACCGCCGAGACCGGCCTCTACCCGTCGCGCACCGGCATCGTGAGCCAGTTCCAGCTCGACCAGGGCCAGGGGGTGAGCTTCAGCTACTGGCCGGACAGGACGCCCACCGGCCTCCCCGTCCACCTGTCCCCGGCCCCGTGGAGCTACTGGAACCGACAGGGCGACTCGGTCGGCGCCATCGGCTTCGCCGACATGGAGCTCGAGTCGACGAGCGAGGTGCCCGAGTACCACGTGAAGGTGTCCCCGGGGGAGCCTGACTCGGCCTACCTCGGCTACGCGCTGCACGAGGCGAACGGGTCCACCGTCTTCGGCACGCCCAACCTGCCGTACGTGCACGATGCCCCCCTGCTGCTCGACCAGAGCCAGACGGTGGGCGACTTCTCCGGGGGCTTCGACGCGAACTTCGGGCCCGACCGGTCGCTCACGGCGGCGGCGGCCATGCTCACCCATGGCGTGGACGTGGTCTACGACTACATCCGCACCGTGCACAACTCGGGGACCACGGGCGACAGCCTGGCCCCGGACACGGCCGAGTACCGGGCCAACCTGGCCCACTACGACGCCGCCTTCGCCGCTTTCTTCGCCGACCTTTCGAGCCATGGGATCACGCCGGCCAACACGCTGTTCCTGCTCACCTCCGACGAGGGTGATCACTACAACCCGGGCGGGGAGCTCACCACCGGGCTCTCTGGGCAGCTGAGCCAGCTCGGCTTCCCCACGACCGGGGTCCAGATGGTGGCCAACTCGGCCACCATGCTCTACTGGCCGGAGGGCACCCAGGAGCCGGTGGGGAAGCTGGCGGGCCTGCCCGGGTGGCGCTACCTGGCGGGGCGGACCGTGCTGCGGGCGATCCACGCCGAGCCGGCCAACCGGGCCTACGACCCGCAGCTGGTGATCTTCGCCGAGCCGTCCTGGTACTACGGCAGCGGGTCGAGCACGGCCATCACGACCGACCCGTACTACTGGAACCACGGCACGGTGGCCCGGGACGTCAACTCGCTGTGGGTGGGCCTGGCCGGGCCCGGGGTGCCGTCCGCGCAGGAGTCGAGGGAGTGGGTGGACGCCACAGACCTGCTCCCGACCCTCCAGCGCCTGGTGACCGGGACGGTCCAGCCCGGCCTCCAGGGCCTGGCCATGGTCGACGCCCTCGGGACCGGCCCGGGCCACGGCGGCCAGGGCGGCCCCGGCGGTCACGGCGCCAGGAGCCGAGACTCGCTGCGCTCCCTGACCGAGCTGTACAAGCAGCTGTACGCACCGGTCGGCGCCTTCTCCAGGGCCGCCCTCCAGGTGGGGACCACTGCGGCCATCGAGCCCCAGCTGACGGACAGCCTGGACAGCCAGCTGGCCCAGCTGACGGCCCGGCGCCAGGCCGTGGCCGCCCAGCTGCACACGCTGCTGCGGGAGGCGGACAGCGGCCGGCCGCTCGACCCCGGCGGGGCCCGCCGGCTGGCCGCCCAGGCCGGCGCCGTCCTGGCCGCGGCTCACCACCTCGCCGATCTGGCCCTGCTCCGCTAGTGCCGGCGGGGAGGGCCGGGCGGCCGGCCCGCCCCTCGGGCCGGCCCACGAGCCGGCCCGCCCCACGAGCCGGCCCGCCGGTCCCACATCTCGTCGTCCATAAGCCATCGGGAGGAACCAGCCATGAGAGCTCGAGACGCAGTGCGCAGGGTGGCCAGGCCGGCCGCAGGAGGGGCGCTGATCGGCGCCCTGGCGCTCACGCTGGGGAGCATCGCCCCCGCCCTGGCCCAGCCGGGGCAAGCCGGCCAGCCCGGGCAAGCCGGCCAGCCCGGGCAAGCCGGCCAGCCAGGCCCCGGCGGGCAGGCCGGGCGAGCCCACGGGCGGAGCCATGGCCACCACCACCTCGACCACGTCTTCGTCATCATGCTGGAGAACCACTCCGAGGCGAGCGTGATCGGCGACCCCAACATGCCGTACCTCAACAGCCTGGCCCAGACGTACGGGATGGCCACCGACTACTACGGCGTCACCCACCCGAGCGAGCCCAACTACATAGCCGCCACCAGCGGGTCGACCTGGGACGTCAACAACGACAACCCGGCCAACCGCTACGACCACCGCAACATCGTGGACGAGCTGACCGCCCACCACGTGAGCTGGGACGCGTACATGCAGGCCATCCCAACGGCCGGCTACGGAGGTGCCACCGCACCGGGCAGCACCTCGCTGTACGTGGAGAAGCACGACCCGTTCATGCTCTACACCGACGTGCGGGACAACCCGGCCCGCACGAGCCACATCAAGCCGTACAGGAGCCTCGCCACTGACCTCAACAGCCCGCACGCCCCCCGCTACGTGTGGATCTCCCCCGACACGTGCGACGACATGCACGGCGGGGTGTACAGCGCCGTGGTGGGCCGGCCGGACACGCCCTGCCCGTACAACAACACCAACGACGACAAGTACGACGTGGCCCTCAAGCAGAAGGCCGACGCCTTCTTGAAGAAGACGGTCGGGACGATCATGGGGAGCCGGGCATGGACCGGCAACAGCGTGATCTTCATCACCGCCGACGAGGGCAGCTACGACGGCAACAGCCCCTCCACGGGGAACGAGCAGTCGGTGGCCGGGTGCTGCGACTCGCCGGTGCTGCCGGCCGGCGACCCCGACATCTCGACGAGCTGGCCGGGCGGCACGTACGGCGGCGGCCTGGTCCCGGCCGTGGTAATCAGCCGCAACGGGCCCCGCCACGCCGTGGACGCCACGCCGTACAACCACTACTCGATGCTGCTCACGATCGAGGAGGGCCTCCGCCTGGGCGAGCTCGGCTACACCAGCGACAGCAACCAGGTGGAGCCCATGTGGCCCCTCGTCGTGGGGTCCCCCGGCCACGGGGGCCACGGGCGATGAGGCTACGGAGCGGGGGCCCCGGCCGGGCCAGCCGGCCCCCCTCGGCCGGGCCCCGGCCCCCCTCGGCCAGGCGCTGGCCCAAAAGGGCGGCGCTCGGCACCGCGGCGGTGGCGGTGTCTCTCGTGACCGCCCTCGCCACCGGGCCCGGGCTGGCGTCCGGCCAACCGGGCCAGCCC
>JBOGGR010000223.1:0-3614 GCA_050744025.1 Acidimicrobiales bacterium | reverse complement strand
CGCCGCCCCCGTCCGGCGGTGGCGGGGGAGGGGGCGGAGCGGCGACCGGGAGCGGCCCGGCCACGGCGACCGTGCCACCGGCCACCGTGTCGCGCGTCGCCGGCGCCGACCGGGAGGCCACGGCCGTCGCGGTCTCGCAGGCCAGCTTCCCCGACGGGGGGGCGGGCGCCGTGGTGCTCGCGCAGGAGGGCGCCTTCCCCGATGCCCTGGCCGGGTCGGCCCTGGCCGTGGCGAGGGACGCCCCGATCCTGCTCACCTCGCCGGCCGGCCTCGACGCCGCGGTGCGGGCCGAGCTGACGCGGGTCCTGGCCAAGGGCCGGACGGTCTACCTCCTCGGGGGGGACGCCGCCCTATCCCCGGCCGTCGCCAGCGCGGTGCAGGGCCTCGGCTACCGCGTCGTGCGCTACGGCGGGGTGGACCGCTTCGCCACCGCGGTCGACATCGCCCGGGCGGTGGGCGCTCCGAGCCGCATCCTCGTGGCCCGCGGGGACGCCTTCCCCGACGCCCTCTCGGCGGCGGCGGCCACCGGGGTGCCGGGCGCCGTCGTCGTCCTCACCAACGGCCCGGCCATGCCCTCCGAGACGGCCGCCTACCTGGCCTCCCACCCGGGCGTGGCCGCCTTCGCCATCGGCGGGCCGGCTGCCCGGGCCGACCCCCACGCCACCGCCATCGTGGGCCCAGACCGCTTCTCCACGTCCACCCTGGTCGCGGCCCGGCTCTTCCCCCAGCCCACCCAGGCCGGGATCGCCTCTGGGCTCGACTTCCCCGACGCCCTGGCGGCCGGGCCGGCCCTGGCCCGGGCCGGAGCGCCCTTGCTGCTGTCGGGGGCCGCCACGCTGCCCGCCTCCGTGAGCAGCTACCTCGCCGGGGCCAGGGCCGGCCTGGCCGGCGTCCTGGTGTACGGGGGGTCGGCGGCCATCAGCGACGCCGTCGTGCGGGCCGTGCGGTCGGCCCTGGCGTGAGAGCGAGCGAGGCCTGCCCCCGCGCAAGCGCAGCCCCGAGCCTACGCCGGAGGCGGACCGGTTAGGTTGGCCGTCGTGAAGGTGACGATGCTGCTGTGCGACTCGGCCCAGGTGGCGGACGGGAAGCTGTTCGTCCTGGGTGGCGGGTGGAGCGTGATCGGGCCGGCCCCGACCCCGTCGGCCATCGCCCTCAAGGTCGAGGTGGGCTGGAACGAGGCCGAGGCCACCCACCACTGGGAGCTGTTCCTCCAGGACGCCGACGGCGGTGACGTGACCGTGGAGACGCCCGAGGGCGACCGGCCGGTCGAGGTGAGGGGCGACTTCCAGGTCGGCCGGCCGCCCGAGCTCCCCGAGGGCAGCCCCATCGATGTGACCCTCGCCGTCAACCTCGGCCCCATCCCGCTGGCCCCGGGCAGCCGCTACACCTGGCGGCTCACGATCGACGGCGAGAGCCAGGACGCCTGGACGCTCGGCTTCAGCACCCGCACGGCCGAGCTCGGCGTCGCCGAGCCCCCTGTCGTCTAGGCCGCCGTCGGGCCGGGGCGTCCCGCCCCGACGGGTGCGCCCAGCTCGCCGTGAGGAGCCGCGGCGCCCCTCGCTGGCGGCGACCGCGAGATGGCGTTCCACCCGAGCCAGATGCCGATCGCCTCCCGGGCTGGCACAAAGGCCAGCCTGCTACATCGACGCCGGGTCGGCCTCGTCCCTGGGCTTGCTGAGCTGGACGATCAGGTCGGCCAGCAGGCCGAGCATCATGACCGCCCCGGCGGCGAGGAGGATCACGATCGTGTCGGTGGCCACGTGGAAGTGGTGGGCCGCCAGGTCGAAGCCCAGCTTGGCGGCGCCCAGGGCCAGGAGGGCCAGGCCGAGGGGGAGGAAAACCTTCAGCGGGTTGTACATGAGGACCATGCGGATCACCTGGCGCACGTAGCGCCGGGTGTCCACCCACCAGTGGAACTTGGACCGGCCGGCCCTCGGGGCGTAGTCGATGGGGACGAAGCGGACCGAGTACCCGTTGGCGAGGAACGCCATGGTCATCGTCGTCACGCAGGAGAACCCGGCCGGCAGCAGGTGCAGGTACTGGAGCGCCACCTCCCGGCGGAACGCCCGAAGCCCCGAGTTGAGGTCGGGGATGTGTGTCTCGGTGAGGTAGCTGGCCAGCCTGGCGATGAGCCACTTGGCCGGCACCCGCAGCGCCTTGTGCGTGCCCTGCTCGGAGGTCCTGGCCCCTACCACCTGGTCGTAGCCCTCGAGCTCCTTCACGAGGCGGGGGATGTCCTCGTTCGGATAGCTCATGTCGACGTCGGTCCACACCACGACCCGGCCCCTGGCCGCCCGCGTCCCGGCCTTGCGGGCCGATCCCGTCCCCCGGTTCTGGGCGAAGCGGATGAGGCGTATCCCCTCGATCCCGGCCAGGACCTCGGCCCCCCCGTCGCTGGACCCGTCGTCGACGACGATGACCTCGTAGCTGTAGGGGGAGGCATCCATGGCGGCCCGGACCCGGTCGATCTCCTGGGCCACGTGCCCCCGCTCGTTGTAGACGGGCAGCACGACCGAGACGTCGAGCTCCTCGCCGCTCGGGTCCGAAGCAGAGCCGGCCATGACCGCCCAAGCGTACCCGGCGCCGTCCTCCGAGCGGGTGGAGGCCCGCTGCTCGGCGCGCTCCCCGGAACGCCACGGGTACGATGGGTGTCGCTTATAGGAATGGGGCCGGTTTGCGCCTCGCCCTGCGCCCGCCCCCGTCGGCGGGCCCGACCGCAACGTCGCCATCGGAGATCGACTTGGACCTGGACAGGTCGGGCAGCGAGCTGAAGCGGTGGCCCATCCGGCCCCTGGCTGCCCAGGCTGCGGGGCCGGACGGCCGCCTGCCGCCTCCTGGCGCCCCCGCCCCGCCGCCTCCCCCGGCCGGGGCCAGTGTGACACCGCTGCGGGCCCGCCGTCCTATTGAGCAAGGGCGGAGCGGCCCGACGACCCTCGACGAGGCGACCGTCGATGCGGCGAAACGAGGAGATCGTGACGCGTGGGAGTGTGCCTACTTGGCCTACGGCAAGCCGCTGATGGGTTTCCTCGTCCTGCAGCTCCATGACGTGGACGACGCGTCCGAGGCCCTCTCGGAGACGTTCCTGCGCGGCCTGGAGAAGGTGTCGGCGTTCCGCGGCGACGCCGCGTCGTTCCGGGCCTGGCTTTACCGCATCGCCCGCAACGTGGCCACCGACCGCCTCCGGGCCCGGCACCGCCTCCACCCCGTGGCCGAGGTCGACGAGCGGCCCGACAGCGCCCAGCCGGCGGCCGACGAGACCATGATCGCATCGGAGGACTCGGCGGCCGCCCGGGCGGCCCTGGCCAGCCTGGCCCCCGACGACCGGGAGGTGCTGTGGCTCCGGGTCTGCGCCGGCCTGTCCGCCGACGAGGTCGGCCGGATAGTGGGCAAGCGGGCCGGGGCGGTCCGCATGCAGCAGATGCGCTCTCTCGAGGCCATGGCGAGGAAGATGCCCCCGCGATGACCGGCTGGCCTCGCCGCCGCTTCTCTGGCTTCCGCCGCCCCGCCGCCCCGCCGCCCCCGCGCGCCCCTGGTCCCGACTCCAGCTACGCCCGCCCCGCCGCCGGCCCCGCATCCCCGCGCGCCCCTGGTCCCGGCCCCGGCTATCCCCGTCC
>JBOGGR010000222.1:0-2796 GCA_050744025.1 Acidimicrobiales bacterium | reverse complement strand
CGGGAGCCCCCTCCGAGCCGGCCGCCCAGCCGGCCAGGGAGGCCGCTCCTGCGGCCGGCGGAGGTCCACAACCCGGCCCAGAAGGTGGTGCCGCCGGCGAGGAGGAGGGGGCCGGGGCGGTCGGGGGCTAGCAGGGCAGCAAGGGCTCTTCCGGCCGCCGCCCGCCCCGCCGCCCCCTGCCCGGGACCGAGCGTGCTGGCCGTCGGGCTCACCGGGGGGATCGGATCGGGCAAGTCCACGGTCTCCCGGCTGCTGGCCGACCGGGGCGCGGTGGTGGTGGACGCCGACGTCATCGCCCGTGCGGTGGTGGCGCCCGACGGTCCGGCGTACGGGGGCGTGGTGGCGCGGTTCGGCCCTGGGGTCCTCGCACCTGACGGGACGCTCGACCGCCCCGCCCTTGCGGCCGTCGTGTTCGCCGACCCGGCCGCCCTGGCCGACCTCAACTCCCTCACCCACCCGGCCGTCGGCGCTGTCATCCAGGCCCGCCTGGACGAGGAGGCGGGGACCGACCACATCGTGGTCCTGGTCGTCCCCCTGCTCGTGGAGACCAGGCGGGACCGCTACCCGGTCGCGGCCGTCGTGGTCGTGGACACCCCCCCGGAGGTGGCCCTGCACCGCCTCGTGGCGCAGCGGGGCATGGGCGAGGGGGAGGCCAGGGCTCGCATGGGGGCCCAGGCCAGCCCGGCAGAGCGGCGGGCCGGCGCCGACCTGGTGATCGACAACTCCGCCGACCTGGCCCACCTCGAGGCCGAGGTGGGCCGGGCCTGGGCCTGGCTCGTCGGGCTCAGGGACCGCCGCGCCCCCGGCTGAGCCTCAGGGCGTGACCGTGAGGGGAGTGCCGACGCGAACCTCGTGGGCCAGGCGCAGGATGCCGGCGTCGGTGAGGCGGATGCAGCCGTGGCTGGCGCTCTGGCCGATGACCCAGGGCTCGTCCGTGCCGTGGACGCCGACCTGGCCCGGCCCGCCGGCGAAGTGCGTGTAGACGTTGGAGTATGCCGACGTCCCGAAGGCCAGCGGACCGTAGGGGCCGCCGGCGTCGGCCGGCTTCAGCAGCTCCGTGAGGTAGAAGTGGCCGGTCGGCGTGGGAGAGCTGGGGCTCCCGACGGCCACCGGCAGGCGGTCCACGACCCTGGTGCCCTGCCGGACCTCCAGCTGGTGGGCCGAGAGGGAGACGACCACGCTCATGTCGTCGGTGGCCAGCCCGACCTGGTCGGCGCGTACCCACCCCTCCGAGCCGTTGGGTCGTTCGGGGAGCATCACCCGGAGCCAGTGGCCCCGCTCTGCCACCACGAGCATGACCAGGGGGGCCCCGTAGGAGTTCGGGCTCGCCAGGGAGGCGCTCGGGCCTGCAGCGGCCGGTGACGGGTACACGGCGACAGACGCGACTGACGCCGTGGCCACCAGATGGGGTGGAACCGCCGGCGGAGCCGTTGACGTCGCTCGCGCCGCCGCGGCCGGAGCCCGGAGCGGCAGGGGCGGGACTGTCGTGGCCGGGCCGGTGGCCCCCTCGCCGCCGGCCACCTCGCTGCCGGGCCCGCTCCGCTGGGCGACGGCCGCAAGGGCGGCCCGGTGGTCCGGTCGGGCAGCCAGTCCCGTAACCGAGGGGTCGATGGTGACGACGATCCCCGCAGCGACGATGACGGCGGCCCCGCAGCCGGCCCACGCCCAGGTCCGTCGCACCAGCCCAGGGTAGGCCAACCCGCCGGTACGGGACCGATGGGGAACCGGGGCGCTGGCGAGCCACGGTTGACGGGGCGGGTTCAGGCCGGCCGGCCCGAACCGATGGCGGGCCTCGAGCGTCGTACAGGCCAGGACCCGGGAAAGGGGACGTGACATGAGGACAGTGCGGAGGGCGCACAGAGGCGGGTCTGTTTCGCGCACCTACAGGCCCGCGAAACGGACCCACTTGCCGGCGGCCGGCGTGGTGGCGGCCGGCGTGATGGCGGCCGGCCTCGGGCTGGCCGCCTGCGGAGGGGGGGCCGGCAGCCAGGCCCCGGGGACGCCCCGGTCGACGGGGAGGGCCGGGGTGGGGAGCCAGCCGACAGGCCGGGCCCCCGGCCGCTCTGCGGACGGGCTGCTGGCCGTCCAGGCCGGGTCGGCTCCCACCGGCTGCTCGGGGGCGGCCACGATCACGGCGGAGGGGACGGGCACGGCACAGGGCACGCCCGACCTGCTCACCATGGTGCTCGGCGTAGAGACTCAGCAGCCCACGGCCAGCGCCGCCCTCGGCCGGGACAACACCGAGGCGCAGGGCCTGATCGCCACGCTGGAGCAGGGCGGGGTGGCCGCCAAGGACATCCAGACCTCGAACCTGTCGATCGACCCCGTCTACTCGGGCAAGTCGCCCCCCAGGATCACCGGCTACCAGGTCACGGACGAGGTCACGGTCCAGGTCCACGAGCTCTCGTCGGCCGGCTCGCTCATCGACGCCGCGGCCTCGAAGCTGGGCAACGACGTGCGCTTCGACGGGCTGTCGTTCTCGATCACCGACGACAGCGGGCCGGCGGCCGCCGCCCACACCAGCGCCGTGCACGCCGCCGCCGCCAGGGCCAAGGCCATGGCAGCTGCCGCCGGCGTCCAGCTCGGCCTGTTGTGCTCGATCTCCGACGTCGGCAGCCAGCAGCCCCAGCCCCAGTACTTCGGGGCCGTCGCCCAGCCGTCTGGGAGCGTGGCCGCCGGGAATGTCCCGCTCCAGCCCGGCACCCAGCAGGTCACCGCCGATGTCACCGTGGCGTACCGGGTCGGCTGACCCATTGGTCGTTTCTGACTCGCGCTGACCCTCGCCTGGCGACGGTC
>JBOGGR010000221.1:0-3041 GCA_050744025.1 Acidimicrobiales bacterium | reverse complement strand
CCCCCAGGGCGGAGGCCGGCGGCCGTGGCGGCGCCGGCCGGCCCGCCTCCTGGCCCTGGCCGGCGGCCTGACGGCGCTGGCCCTTGGAGGGACGGCCTGCGGCCTGTCGCCCTACGCCGCCGTCGTCAACGGGCAGGTGATCAGCCAGCAGCAGCTCTTCAGCGAGCTCGGGGCCATCAAGGGAAACTCCGCGTACGTGACCCAGCTGGAGAAGCAGGGCCTGCCCGTCGCCGGAGACGGGAGCAGCACGTACAGCACCCAGTTCGTCGACGACATCCTGAACCGCCAGATCTCCTTCGCCCTGGTCCACCAGGAGGTGGAGCGCCGGCACCTCTCGATCTCCCGGAGCGACCGGAAGCTGGCCCGGGCCGACGTGGTCGCGACCTTCGGGGGCCCGCAGGTCTTCGGCGCCTTTTCCCGCAGCTACCAGGACTTCCTCGTCGACCACTCGGCCGACCTCACGGCCCTCGAGTCGGACCTGGCCAGGATCCCCGTCGGAGAGGCGGCGCTGCACCGGTACTACGCGGCGCACCGCCGCCAGCTCCGCGACGTCTGCGTGTCGCTGATCGTGGTCACGAGCAGGAGCGAGGCCGACGCCGTGGAGACGGCTCTCCACCAGGGGCAGAGCTTCTCCCACCTTGCTTCCACGGTGTCGGCGATCCCGCAGCTGAAGGCGAACGGCGGCCAGATCGGGTGCGCCCTGCCGGAGGCCTTCGCCGGTCAGCTGGGCTCGGGGTTCGCCAAGGCGCTCACCCAGCTGGCGGCGGGCCAGGTGAGCAAGCCGCTTCACAACCAGTACGGCTGGATCCTGGCCGAGGTGGCGAGCGCCAGGCAGGAGCCGTTCTCGGAGGCCACGCCGGCCATCCGGGGGGCGTTGCTCAACAGCTCCTCGGGGGCGCTGCTCACCTTCATCAGCCACCTGAGCCGGCACGGCACGGTCGAGGTCGACCCGAGCTACGGCAAGTACTCGGTCACCAAGTCGTCCACCCAGGTCGTGCCGCCGACGGCGCCTCCGGCAGCCGACCTGGTGCTGCCCAACGGCGTGAGCCCGGCCTCCCCGGCCTCTCCCGCCGCCCCGTCGGCCGGCGGCTCGTCGGGGTGAGCGGCCGGGTCGTGGTGGTGGGCCTCGGGCCGGCCGGCCCCGGGCTCATGACCGACTCGGCCCGCCAGGTGCTGGCCCGGGCCGGCGGGGCCGGCGGGGCCGGACGCCTCTACGTGCGGACCAGGCGCCATCCCGGGGCCGCCGCCCTGGCCAGGGCCGAGAGCTTCGACGACCTCTACGAGTCGGCCTCCACCCGGGAGGAGGTCTACGCCGGCATTGCCGAGGCACTGGTGGACGCAGCCACCCGCTGCGGCGAGGTGGTCTACGCCGTGCCCGGCTCGCCCCTCGTCCTGGAGCGGAGCGTCGCCCTGCTGCGGGCCGGCGGCCGCGTCGAGGTCGAGCTGGTGGCGGGGCTCTCCTTCCTCGACCTGGCGTGGGCCCGCCTCGGGGTCGACCCGGTCGCGGCCGGGGTGCGGCTCGTCGACGGCGAGGCCTTCGCGGTCCAGGCGGCCGGGGAGCGGGGGCCGCTGCTCGTGGCCCACTGCTGGGCCCCCCACGTGCTGTCCGCCGTCAAGCTGGCGGTGGAGGACGAGCCGGACGAGCCGGTGACCGTGCTCGCCCGCCTCGGGCTAGACGACGAGGCCGTCTTCCAGGTGGCCTGGGCCGAGCTGGACCGGGCCTTTGTCCCCGACCACCTGACCTCGCTCTACGTCCCGTCGCTCACGGCACCTGTCGGCGTGGAGCTGGCCCGGCTGGGCGAGCTGGTCCGCACCCTGCGCCAGCGCTGCCCGTGGGACGCCGAGCAGAGCCACTCGTCCCTCACCCGCCACCTGGTCGAGGAGACCTACGAGGTGCTCGACGCCATCGAGGCACTGGACGTGGCGGCGGGGACGGGCTACGACGACCTGGAGGAGGAGCTGGGGGACCTCCTGTTCCACGTCTTCTTCCACGCCACCCTGGCGTCCGAGGAGGGCCAGTTCAACCTGTCCGACGTGGCGAGGCGCGTCCACGAAAAGCTGGTGGGGCGCCACCCCCACGTGTTCGGCTCGGTGGTGGGCGACAGCTCGGAGCGGGTGGTGGCCAACTGGGAGCGGATCAAGCGCGCCGAGAAGGGCCGGGCCAGCGTCATGGACGGCATCCCGGCCTCCCTCCCGGCCCTCCTCACGGCGGCCAAGGTCGTGGCGAAGGCAGCCGCCGCTGGGGCCGACCGCGGGTCGGCCGGGGAGGCGGCCGCCGCCCTGGAGGGGGCTACGCGCCGGCTGCTGTCGGAGGCGGGGCGGGGCCAGGGGCCGGACGCTGAGGCAGCCGAGATGGGGCGGGCCGAGATGGTCGGGGTGGCGCTCCTTTGCACCGTCGACCTTGCCCGGCACCTCGGCGTCGACCCCGAGGCGGCACTGCGCCGGGCCACTGCAACCTACCGGGAGCGCTTCGTGGCCGTGGAGGAGAGGGCCGGGGGGCAGGGTGTCGACCTGGCCGAGCCGGGCCCCGATGGGTGACCGGCTTCTCGTCGAGCCGACCTGGACGTCTCCTGGACGCCGAGTCGGGCGCCTAGTGTAGTGTCTCAGGTTTAGCTTGCTACTTTATTGAGGGCCACCCGACCCCGGCGGACCTTCTCGAGGATCTCTTCGGCGGTGGCAGTCCATACAAACGGGCTCGGATCGCTGTTGTTGGATTCTAGGTATGCCTCGATGGCGGTGATGAGCTCGGGTACGGAGCGGAACACCCCGCGCCGGATGGCCTTCTCGGTGAGGTCGCGGAACCAGCGCTCGACCATGTTGAGCCATGAGCTCGAGGTGGGGATGAAGTGCAGATGGAAGCGGGGATGCTTGGCCCGCCAGGCGACCACGTTGTCGTGCTTGTGGGTGCCGTAGTTGTCCAAGATCATGTGGATCTGCAGTCCCTTCGGCACCTGGCGGTCGATCAAGCGCAGGAACTTCAAGAACTCGGTGTTGCGGTGCTTTGGCAGGCACTGGCCGATCACCGTCCCGGTCAGCACGTC
>JBOGGR010000220.1:0-22451 GCA_050744025.1 Acidimicrobiales bacterium | reverse complement strand
GCCGTGGGATCAGGGGCGTACACGGCGGCCATCTTCATCATGGTGACCCATGCCTTCTACAAGGCCCTCCTGTTCCTCGGCGCCGGCTCGGTCATACACGGTCTGCACGACGAGCAGGATCTGAAGCGGATGGGCGGCCTCGCCAAGTACATGCCCGTCACTGCGTTCACGTTCTTCGTCGCCTGGTTCGCGATCGCAGGAGTGCCGCCGTTCTCGGGGTTCTGGTCCAAGGGGGCCGTCCTGCTCGATGCTTTCCCCCAGCACCATGCCATGTGGGCGCTCGGGGAGTTCACGATCGCCCTCACCGCCTACTACATAGGCCGTGAGTTCTGGCTGTGCTTCTTCGGCGAGGACCGCTGGAGGCGGCTGGCCGATCTGGCCGGAGGGGACCCGAGTCACCACGGCGGAGGGGTAGGCGCCGCCGGCGGCCCGGTGGCTCCGCACGAGTCGCGCCCGGTCATGACGATCCCGCTGGTGGCCCTGGCGGTTGCGGCATTCTTCGGAGGCTTCCTCGACCTGCCATTCCATCCGAACTGGGCCTTTCTCGACTCCTGGCTGGCCCCGGTGGTGGGTCGCTTCGAGTACCACTTCCCGCTCGGCCTGTCCTGGAAGGTCGGCCTGCCGGTGATGGACGGGGTCGTGGCTGTGATAGGCGTTGCGATCGTCACGGCCCTCTGGCTGCGGCACTGGGACCGCCCGCGCCTCGAGCCCGACCTGCTACAGAAGGGCTGGTACTTCGACGCCTTCTACGACTCGACCGTCGGCAGGCCGGGGTACCGAGCGGCCGGCTTCGCCGCCTTCTTCTTCGACAACCGGGTCATCGACGGCGGCGTGAACGGAGCCGCCCACCTGATAGCGGTAGTGGCGGGGCGGGTCAGGCGGATCCAGACCGGTTACGTGAGGAACTACGCGCTCGGGCTCGCGTTCGGCGCCGTGGCCATCATGGCGTGGGTCCTGTCCCGGGCCGGGGTCTGAGGTCGCCACGATGAGCCAGCACGACTACCTGCTGACGTCGGTCGTGATGCTGCCGGCCGTCGCGTCGCTGCTGGTGGCCTTCCTGCCGCCTGGGCGCCACTGTGACCGGGCGGCGCACGCGATCGGCTCGGTGGCGGCAGTGGCCACCCTTGTCATCGCCATCATCATCGGTGCGGAGTTCCGGACCGGGACGGCCGGCTACCAGATGGTGGTCGACTACTCGTGGATCGGCGCATTCGGGATCTCCTTCCACCTCGGGGTGGACGGGATCTCGCTCTTCCTCGTCCTCCTCACGGCGGCGCTCTTCCCCCTCTCCCTGATCGGCGGCAGGGTCAAGCGCAACACGAAGGGCTTCGTGGCGTGGATGCTGCTCCTGGAAGCAGCCTGCATGGGCAGCTTCTTGTCCCTCGACCTCTTCCTCTTCTTCGTCTCCTTCGAGCTGACGCTCGTCCCCATCTACTTCATCATCGGGGGCTGGGGCTTCGAGCGGCGCGGCTACGCGGCGATCAAGTTCTTCCTCTTCACCTTCCTCGGTTCGGCCCTCTTCTTCGTCGGGATGCTGGCCGTGGCGTTCATCCACGAGCAGCACACGGGCCACCTCACCTTCGACCTGGTGGCTCTTTCCCGCACACCTGGCATCCTCGGCGGCGCCGGAACGTGGCTCTTCCTCGCCTTCACGGCTGCCTTCGCCGTCAAGGCCCCGATCTTCCCCCTCCACACCTGGTCCCCCGACGCCTACCAGGAGGCACCCACGGGAGGCGTGATCGTCCTCGCGGCCGTGATGGCCAAGCTCGGGACGTACGGCATCATCCGCTTCGACTTCGACCTGTTCCCGAAGGCGAGCGTGTCGCTCGCTCCCCTCCTCATGACCCTCGCCGTCGTCGGCGTCCTGTACGGGGCCATAGTCGCCTGCCGCCAGAAGGACCTGAAGCGCCTCCTCGCCTACTCGTCGGTGTCCAACATGGGCTTCATCGTGCTGGGCCTGTTCGCGATGACGGCGCAGTCGGCGACCGGGGCCGTGATCCAGATGCTGAACCACGGGCTCTACACCGCTGCGCTCTTCCTGCTCATCGGCTTCATCTACCGGCGTTGGGGGACCTGGAGCGTCGCCGACCTCCGGGGCGTGGAGAAGGTGACCCCCGTTCTCGCCGGCTGCTTCATGGTGGCCATGATGGCTTCGATCGGCCTCCCCGGGCTGAACGGCTTCGTAGGCGAGTTCCTGATCCTGCTCGGCACCTTCGAGACGCACCGGTGGTGGGCGGTGGCGGCGACGGCCGGCGTCATCGTGGCAGCCATGTACCTGCTGTGGGCGTACCAACGGGCCTTCCACGGGCGCCCCAGCGGAGTCACGGCCCAGCTGTCCGGGGCGGCGACCGGGCCGCCGGCCACCCGGGGCCTGGTGACCGACCTGACCGCCAAGGAGCGGGTGCTCATCATCCCGCTCCTGCTCGTCATCGCCTTCCTCGGCGTCTACCCTCAGCCGGTGCTGTCGCGCATCACTCCTTCGGTGAACGCCCTCATCACCCACGTCGAGGCCCACAGCTCCTACGTGGAGCCGGCTGTGGCCAGGGGCGGCCAGGGGGGGCGGCGATGAGGCCGGCGCTGGCGGTGCCGGCCCAGGGGCTGCCCGCTTACGGGCCACTGGCGCTGCCCGCCCACGGGCCCGCCCTGGCGCTGCCGGCTCAGGGGCCGGCCCTGCCCCAGCTCGTGCTCCCCCACGTCGCCTACTCGGCCATCATGCCCGAGCTGATCATGCTGGGAGGGGCGCTGGCGCTCCTGGTCGCGGCCTCGCTCACCCGCAGGCGGCTGCCGACGATCTTCCACGCAGTCGTCACGGTCGGGGTGAGCCTGTCCGCCATGGGCTACACCCTCGTCATCCTCTGGCGGGCCGTCATGGCCCACGGGAGCTACACGGCGCTGTCGGGGGCGGTGGCCGTGGACGGCTTCAGCCTCCTCTTCTTCGTGCTGGTCGAGGCGTCCATTGCCCTCGGCTCCCTGGCGGCGGCGGCCTGGCTGAAGCGGGACGGCGTGGTGGGGCCGGAGTTCTACATCCTGGCCATGTTCTCGGGATCGGGCGCCATGCTCATGGCCGCGTCCAACGACCTCATCCTGATCTTCCTCGGCCTCGAGATCCTCTCCATCCCGCTCTACATCCTGGCCGGGTTCAACGCCCGGCGGCCCGAGTCGGGCGAGGCGGCCATGAAGTACTTCATCCTGGGGGCCTTCTCGTCGGCCATCTTCGTGTACGGGGTGGCCCTCACCTACGGCGCCACCGGCACCACGAACCTGGCCCACATCGCCGGCTATCTGTCGAGCAACGTCCTGCCCTCCGACGGGCTCCTCCTGGCCGGCTTGGCTCTGCTGCTGGTCGGCTTCGGATTCAAGGTGGCGGCTGTCCCGTTCCACGCCTGGACGCCGGACGTCTACCAGGGCTCGCCGTCGCCGGTCACGGGCTTCATGGCGGCGGTGGCCAAGGCCGGAGGGTTCGCCGCGCTCCTGCGGGTCTTCTTCTCCTCGTTCTCCACCCTGCGCCTGGACTGGGAGCCGGCCATCTGGATACTGGCCGTGCTGACCCTCGTCCTCGGTTCGGTGCTGGCCGTGATCCAGACCGACATCAAGCGGATGATGGCGTACTCGTCGATCGGCCACGCCGGCTTCGTCCTGGTCGGGCTGTACGCCGCCACCACCCGGGGCATCTCCGGCGCCCTCTACTACCTGTTCACGTACGCCTTCATGATCATCGGGACCTTCGCCGTGATCACGGTCATGGGAGGGGACGGCGACGGCAACCACCACATCGAGACGTACCGGGGCCTGGCCCGGCGCCGGCCGGCCCTGGCCCTGTGCCTGGCGGTCCTCCTGATGGCCCAGGCCGGCATCCCCTTCACCACCGGGTTCCTCGCGAAGTTCTACGTGATCGCCGCGGTCGCCGAGCAGCACCGCTGGGCCCTGGCCTTCATCGCCATGGTCTCGGCCGTGGTGGCAGCGTTCTTCTACCTGCGCGTCGTGGTCGTCATGTACACGCCGAGGCTCCGGGTGGGGGCGGCTGCGGGCCGCCTCCAGCTCGCCGTGCTCGGCGTGCCCTTCGAGCGGCGGTCGAGCGACGGGAGTGGCGATGCGGCTGGCGGGACGCCCGGAGGGGGCGCCGGCCGGGCTTCGGCGGCTGCTGCGGTCGAGGCTCCGGTTGCCCCTGGTGAGCTCGCCGAGGGGGTCTCCGGGGTTGCCCCTGGTGAGCTCGCCGAGGGGGTCTCCGGGGCGCCCGAGGAGACGGGCGAGGACCTGGAGGAGCCCCGGCCGCGCATCCCCCTGGTGATAGGCATCGTGCTCTTCGTGACCGTGGCCTTCACCGTGGGCCTGGGCTTCTTCCCGGCCCCGGTGGTCGACTTCGCTCGCCACGCCACCCTGCTCTTCTGACCGCGGCTCGGCCGGCGGGCCCAGCTCCGGCCATAGGCTGACCGGTCCGTGAGCGACGGGGGAGGGGCGGCGGCCGGGAGGTGGACGTGGCGGGAGGCCCCACGGCCGCCGGGGCCGGCCGTGGTGGTGGACCTCGACGGGGTCCTGTCCGATGCGGGCCACCGCCAGTGGCTCCTCAGCGGGGGGCGGCGGGACTGGGAGGGTTTCTTCGATGCGTGCGGCGAGGACCCGCTCATCGAGGAGGGGGGCCGCCTCCTCGAGCTCCTGGACCCGGCCCTCTCCGTCGTGCTGCTCACCGGTCGTCCGGAGCGGGTCCAGCGCGCCACGCTGGAATGGCTGAGCCGCCACGAGGTGCGCTGGGACCTGCTCCTCATGCGGGATGCCGGGGACTACAGCGCGGCCCGGGCCTTCAAGGCGCGCAGCGTCGGGGAGCTGCGGGCCTACGGCTTCGACCTGCGCCTGGCCCTGGAGGACGACCGGCGCAACTGGGAGATGTTCCGGGCCGAGGGCATCCCCTGCCTGTACCTGCACTCGGGGTACTACGAGCAGGCAGGCCCCGCCCACGGGCGGTAGGCGCTACTCCCGGAAGTTGGTGAACTGGAGGGGGATGCCGAAGTCCTCGGCCTTGAGGGCGCCGATGACAGCCTGGAGGTCGTCCCGCTTCTTGGCGCTCACCCGCAGCTGGTCCCCCTGGGCCTGGGAGGAGACGCCCTTGTGGCCGAGGTCCTTGATGAAGCGGTTGAGCTGGCGGGCCCGGTCCGCGGAGATGCCGGCGTTGATCGTGATGGCCTGGCGGGCCGAGCCCTTGGCCGCCTCCTCCACCTTGCCCTTGTCCAGGGCCTTGAGGGAGACCTGGCGCCTCACCAGCTTCTCCTCCAGCAGCTGGACGAGGGCCCGGAGCCGGTCCTCGGAGGCGGAGCGCAGCGTCAGCTCGTGGCCGGCGAGCTCGATCGAGCTGTCCGTGCCCTTGAAGTCGAACCGGGTGCCCGCCTCCCGGTTGGCCTGGTCGATCGCGTTGCGGACCTCCTGGAGGTCGACCTCGGACACCACGTCGAAGGTGGGCATGACAAGACGCTATCGTTCCTGGCGGTGCGGGTCGGTGCCCGAGCGGCCAAAGGGAGCAGACTGTAAATCTGCCGGCACAGCCTACGGAGGTTCAAATCCTCCCCGGCCCACCAACGCGAAAGACCAGGTCAGGGGGTTTGTTTGCCGATCTGGCGGGTGCTGTCCATCTTCGCCAGGCCGGGCCGGTAGCCATCGCGGTAGCCATTGGTGGCGAGCCTCGGAGCACCCTGGAGGTCCCCGAGCACGCTTCTGGCGGCGAGATCGCCCAGGTCGAGGGCGGCCACCGGGGTCGCCGAGGATGGCCATGAGCACTCGGCACGTCGGCGTGAATGTCCGCCTGGCCGCGGTGCCCGCCCAGCCGGGGACGACGCCGGCGGAGGTCGTCGCCAGGATCGAGGCGGGACTGAGCGAAGCGACCCGGCGCATCCCGGTCGAGGACCTCGATGCCTTCATCAGGCGGCTTCCGGCTCAGGGCATCGGGGCCTGACGTGGCCAGACGCGCCCCCGGGGAGGGATCGCTGTACCGCACGACCGACGGTATGTGGCACGGATCGCTCAACTTCGGCGTCGGCGCGAGCGGCAAGCGGCTCCGGCGTCACGTGCGGGGAAAGACCCAGGGCGAGGTCCGGAGGAAGCTCGATCTACTGAAGCGAGACCGGGAGGTGGGGATCCGAGTCGGAGTCACGGCGACGAAGAGCCCGACGGTCGGGGATTGGACCAGCACCTGGATCGAGATCGTCGAGCGCACCCGCAGGCCGTCCACGGCCAAGACCTACCGCACCCACATCAAGTACCTGGACCCTCTCGCGCGGGTTCGCTTGGACCGCCTCACGTCGGAGCTCATCGAGAGCGTCTACATCGGCCTCGTCGGCCGGGGCGTCAACCCGGTGTCCGTTCAGGGAGCCCACCGGACCTACCACTCGTGCCTCGGGGAGGCGGTCAAGCGAGGTTGGCTGGCTCGCAACCCGGTCACCGCGGCCCGGCCCAGCACGGCCGATGAGCGGGAGATCCTGCCCCTCAGCCTGGATGAGGCCCGGGCCATCCTGGCCGCGGCGACAGGGCGTCGGAACGCGGTCAAGTGGGACATCGCCCTCGGGCTCGGCCTGCGCCAGGGCGAGGTGCTGGGCCTCCAGTGGGCCGACATCGACATCGAGGACGGCACCCTCCACGTGCGTCGCGCCCTCCAGCAGGGGAGGTGGAGGCACGGGTGCCGGCACCCGGACCGTTGCCGACCCCGGCCCCAGGACTGCCCGCTGCGCCACGGCGGAGGCCTCATCGTGGGGCCCCCCAAGTCGAGGAGGGGCGACCGGACGATCGTCCTCCCGGGACCGCTCCGGAACGACCTGAGGGGGCACCGGTCGGCCCAGGCCGCCGAGCGCCTCGCTGCCGGAGAGCTCGGCGCACCTCCGACCGACCCGGGGGCGAGGCAGGCTTGGAGCTGTTTCCACGGTGGCCGCCTACCGGGAGCGGTGGGGGATGAGTCATGACAACCGGCCGCTCGGACTGGAAACGAAGGTGACCATCATCGAGCACGTCGGGGACCGCAAGCGTGCCGAGGTCGCCCTCCAGCGGGCTCTCGCCCTCTCCCGAGGAGGCCATGAGGATCACCGGACCTCCGAGCCAGCAGTGACCGCCGAGGTTGGCAGAGCGCTGGAGGAGGGAGTCGAGCTTTGACCAGGAGGAAGCAACGCCAGGCCGCCGTGAGGTGGGAAGCCGAGACCCGCACCTGGGCGACTGATGCGGGACGGGCGTTGGTGCTCGCCCTCAGCGGTGGCTACATGGTCCCTGCCACCCCGTACCGGGTCGGGGTCGTCCTCCGGGCCGGAGAGCGCCCATGGGCCGAGTGTCCAGCACGATTCCTCCCGAAGTCAGTCCGCGGCCCTCACGCTGGCAACGACCCCAGCTGGCCGCCGGTGCGTCCGTGGCTGGTCACCTCCGCCCAGGTCGGTTGTCGGACGACTCGGCGACGATCGCCTCTACGGCTACCGCTGGGACGACATGGTCGGCTGCCGGATCGACCTATCCGAAGGACGAGAGCGAGTCTGTCTCGACCTGGACCGCCAGACGCCACTCACCTGGGCCGGGCCCGGGGTCGCACCCATGGCGGTTGTCGCCGTCTACCACCTCCACGATGCCACTGCCCTGCTCGATCACCCAAGCCTTTCCCCGCTGCGGAGCAAAGGCGCTGCGTCAAGGATCGAGGTCAGGCCGGTCGCCGAGCTTCCTGATCGGGGAACCAGCCCGGTCGGATGGTGGCAGTAGGACGCCCTAGCCCGACCAGCTGGGACAGGCCGCTCACTGTCGGCGGGCGCCCCAAGTACACCGGGAAGCCTTCTGGCGATACCGTGATGGAATGGCCGAGTCCGAGTTGGTCTTCGTGGTGGAGGAAGCCCCTGAGGGTGGATACACGGCCCGTGCGCTCGGGGAGGCCATCATCACCGAGGCCGACGATCTCGGCGAGCTACGGGAGATGGTCCGTGATGCGGTGGTGTGCCACTTCGAGGAGGGGGATCGGCCCCGGGTCGTGCGTCTCCATCTCGTTCGGGACGAGCTGCTCGCCGTGTGAGGCTGCCCCGGGACCTCGGCGGTAGAGAACTGGCCGGGCTCCTCGGCCGCCACTATGGCTATGAGGTCGTCCGACAGACGGGGAGCCACCTCCGGCTCGCCAGGATGGCGGACGGGGAGCACCGGGTCACGATCCCGGCCGGTGCACCTCTACGGGTCGGCACTCTGGCCGCCATCCTCGCTGAGGTCGCAGCCCACCTCGGCATCCCCCGGGCCCAACTGGACCAAGAGCTCTTCGGGTAGGCGCCCGCCGGGCGACCCGATGGTCGGCGTCCGGCCGGCGGGCGGGGGGGTCGGCGGCGATGCCTCGGACGTGTCGATTCAGGCGCAGCGTCACAGCCGGTAGGTACGCTGGCAGGCCTCCTCCTCGCTGTCCTTTTCGTTCTCGGCCGACGGCGCCGCCTGGAAGCTCACCGCCGAGGCCCGGCGCATAGCCCTGGCGCATCTCTTCGACCCCCATGCTGGCCGTGCACCTGTCGCGCCTCGACCCCCTACCCCACCAGATCCAGGCAGTCTACGCCGAGATGCTGCCCGGTGCTGGTCTACGGGGCCGAGGTCGGGCTGGCCAGCCTGCTCCGCAAGGGCGCACCCGTGGTGGTCGACGGCACGGTGATGACCGACGCCTCTGGCGTGGCCGCCGGTGGCGTCCCTGGCGCCAGCCACCACGTAGCCAGCCGGCGGATAGCGGAGGTCGGGGCGGCATGAGCCGGCGGAGCATGAGCCGGCGGAGGTCGCCCCGGCGGGACGTGCTCGGCCACGACCGCGGCCCCCGGGCTGGCGGCGGCACGTGGCTGCTGGCGGCCGTCGTGGTGGCCGCCCTGGTGGCCGGGGTCCGTCGTCACCCACCCAGTAGCCCTGGCCGTCCTGGTGGCCCTGGGGGCGGTCACCGGTGGCTCACCGGAGGCGGAGGGCGCCCGTGCTTGGGCTGCGGCGGCCCCTCCGCAGACGACCGGGCAGACGACCGGGCGGGTGGCCCTCCCCAGGGGCGATCCTGAGCGGGGATGCGTTCGAGGACCACTGCCAGGTGGTGCTGGGCGCCCAAGGCTGGCGGTTGTACCGGGTGGGGGGCAGCGGCGACCTGGGGACGACCTGCTAGGCACCGACGACCGAGCCCGAGCGGTGGTCGTGCAGTGCGAGGCTTGGGCCGCCCCGGTGGGTTCCCCGGTCGTGCAGGCGCTGCTGGGGGCGGCGGTCATCCACCAGGCCCGGCCGGTGTTGGCCCTGTCCGGGGGAGGGCTGACATCGGCGGCCAGAGACCTGAGCCGCCGCCAAGGCGTCGAGGTGGTCACCATGGGCGGCATGGCGACCCTCGGGGCCAGGCCCGGACAAGGTAGGGCAGACCGTGCCGGACGGCGCAAGCGTGAAAGTCTCCACGGCCGACCAAGAGGGCCATCCCAAGGCGCTCGGCCGGGGAACGACCCCGACGCCGGAACGGCTGATAAGACTGTCCCAACTCTACGACTACCAGACTGGCCGGGCCAAGGTGAGCACCATGTGGAGCTGAGCCAACCATGACCGCACTACCTGACAGGGGTTACAGGGTCTCAACGTCCGGGAGGCGGACTGCGAAGGTCCGAGAATGGACGAACCCAAGTGGTGAACTTCAGGGACTTCCCGCCGACGGAGCCAGTGATCCTCCAGCATCCGAGGGCCGAAAACTGGACGCCCGCCGCCTGGAAGCCCGTATTGCCGTATCCGCTGGGGGCCACCAGGCGGAATGTTGCCTTCGGCCCGTCCAGGTGCTGGGCACTCGCCTTCAGCTGACCGCTAGCCGTCCTCCACCAAGGAAACTTGACTCCCCATCGCAAATCCTTTGGTCCCGGATTGCCTGCAGGCCCCCCCGGATGGCCTACAGGGAGGACACCCTTGGGAGGCAGTCGCACCCATAATGCGTCGTTCCCGTACCAGTTGGTGACCCACGGCACCGGCATCACCGTTGGAGAGATGCCTGACGATGACGGGGGCTTGGTGCGGGGCGAGCCGATGGTGACGGGGCAGGTGGGAGGTGCCGGAGCGAAAGCGCTCACGGGAATACCACCTCCCGAGGTCGTCGAGGTTGTCGATGGCGTCGAGGTCGTAGAGGTTGCCGATGGCCCCGAGATCGTCGAGGTTGCCGATACCGCCGGCGTCGTCCGGCTCGTCAGGGTGGCGGACGGTCCACTCGCCGTGCAGGCTGCGGCAGCGAGAGCAAGCGTGATCGTCCCCGCAGCGGCGCTCGCACGACGGCCCAGCCGGATCCCCGTGGCGACGCTCATGGACCCCGGACCGGCTATGAGCTTCCTCACCCTCGTCTGGCCCTTGTTACAGAAGCTACGCTTGACTTGACCACTTCATGCCCGGGCTTTGCCCCAATACCCATAAGTTAGGGTGAGAGCTGGTGTCAGCCAGCAGGGACCGCAACCTCGATACGGTCGATGCCGTTGGAGTGCTGTGAGTGATTGGCGGCGGTTTCCCACTACTGATCGGCAAGATCAGGATCGTCGATAGCTGCTAGTCCTGCTTCGTAGCGCTCGGCGAGGACGCGCCTGAGCTCGAGCTTGGCGTCTTCCGCTCCACCCGGAAGGACCAACGCCGCATCGCCGAGGTCGACGAAGGCAACCTCGCCGCCGGCCTCGATTCCCCATCGATGCCGTAGTTCGGCGGGCAGGCTGGTCTGCCCCCGGTCGGAGACCTTTGCATGAACGACTGGAACGGCCATGGATGCATTGTAACCGATGAGTGCTTACAAGGCGTCGCCCCGCCTCGAGCCGAGCAAGGCCGTCCAAGCGGGCAAGCGGGCAGTCAGCTCTGGCCAGTCCGAATAGCAGTGTCTACGGCCCACCACCGCGCGAGTTGGACGAGCTTGCGGTCGTTCGCGTCCAAAGCCTGGGCAAGGAGAACCACCTCGGGGCGTCAGCGACCGAGCGCGTAGCCGACCGCCGAGCAGACCTTGCGCATGACGTCGTCGCCGACTCGCCCGACGGGTCCGGTGAGCGAGGCCTGAGCGACCGTGTGCAGGCCGTCGCAGTTGATGACCGACGGGTGGTCCAAGCCGATCTCGACGTGGTCGATGTCGACCTCTGCGGCGAGACCGCGGATCGAGGTGGTGATCTCGGCCACCGTGACGAGGTCGCGGACGTCGAGCACCTCGGATCGGGTCAGCAGCAGAACCGGTCGCCTCTTGCGACCGACCTCGGCCAACCAGAGCTCGCCTCGCCTCACGGCTCACCCCACGTTTCAGCTTCTGTCCAGAATGTGTCCGCACGCTCGGGGTGCTTCAGGTACGCCTCTCGATCCGATCGCGCCAACGCGACGCGTACCGCGTGCGTCACTCCCTGACGGGCAGCCGCCGAGATGTTGACGCCGAGCTCACGAGCGCGCTCAGCCAACTCCTTGTCCAGCGTGAAGGTGGTTCTGGATGAAGCCATATGTCGATGCTATCACTTCATGGTAGCATCCAGTGAGGAGGTAGGACCAGGCAGAGACGATGCCCAGCCGTGCACCAGGCCGGCGCCGCCGAGGATCTTCAGGTGGTGCGAGACGGCCGGCTGGGACTTGCCGAGCGGGCCGACGAAGTCCCAGACGCACACCTCCCCGTCGGGCGCGGCGGCAAGCGTCGACGGCACCCGCAGTCGGACGGGGTCGGCGAGGGCGGCCAGGCCCGAACCTCCTGTAGGAGCGACACTTCAGTCGCGGGTGCAGACTCGGTGCATGAGCGATCCGACCGTCCGGCGAGTCGACTTCGGCTACTTCGTCCGCCCGGCCGAGGAGACCGGCACCGCTTGGCCCCGGGTCGAGCCGTGCTTGGGCTACCTGGTCAGCCACGCCGGCGGCCTCGTGCTCGTGGACACAGGCATGGGCAGCCACCCCGATGTCGATGCTCACTACCGCCCCCGCCGGCGACCGTTGCCCGAGGCGCTCGCCGCGGCCGGCGCGAGCCTCGCTGAGGTCACCGTGGTGGTGAACTGCCACCTGCACTTCGACCACTGCGGTGGCAACCCGCTCCTGGCGGGCTGTCCGATCGTCGTCCAACGGACGGAGCTGGAACTGGCCCGGGGCCTGGACTACACCCTCCCCGAGCTGGTCGACGCACCCGGGCTGCGCTACCTCGAGGTCGAAGGCGAAGCCGAGGTCCTGCCGGGCGTGATCGTGGTGCCGACGCCGGGTCACACCGCCGGACATCAGTCCCTGGTTGTGCGCCTCGGCGACGGGACAGTGGTGGTGGCCGGCCAGAGCCACGACACAGCCAGCGACTACGGGGCCGACGTGCTGGCCCGGCGGGCGAGCGCCGACCGTCACGACGCGACCCTGCCACTCGCGCCGGCCTGGATCGACCGGCTGCAGCAACTCGACCCTCGCCGGGTCCTCTTCGCCCACGACCACGCCATCTGGGAGCCGTGAGCCCGCTCGGGCCTGTCCAGTGTCCATGGTCATGGAACCAGCCGCCCACGCTCGGGGTCAGGAGTCCGATGGTCATTGGGCGTGCTGGCGCGCTTGTGGGACTGACACTCGTGCTCGGCGCCTGCGGCGCGGCACCCACCGGGCTCGCGGCCTCGCCGGCCACCACCGCTCTGACCTCCTCGTCCGTCGTGATCCCTCCGGGGGCAGTCCCCTGGGCCGACCTCCCACCGGGGCGACCGGCCCTGCCGCGGCCGGTCCCGACCACGGCCCCCCCGGCCACTGCGCCCCCCTGCACCCCGGCGGAGCTCTCGGTGACCGCTGACGGGCGCAACGGCGGAGGGGGCAACGTCGTGCACTACTACGAGCTCCAGAACCGCGGCCCGACGACCTGCCTGCTGGGGGGGTACCCCCGCCTCGTGGCCACTGAGCCTGGCCATCGGCCCGTCGTTGCCGCCGACGGCACCTCCTTCGGCGACGGCGGCCCGCCGGGCGACCTCGCCCCGGGCATGGCGGGAGAGCTCTCGGTCCAGACGGAGGACTTCTGTGGCGCCGACCCGGGGGGAGGGCCCCAGCCCGTGTACCACCACGCCACCGTGACCCTCCCCAGTGGTGGGAGCCTGGCGCTGCCGGACGTGGCATTCCCCGTCACCTGCGCCCTGCGGGTGGCGGCCTTCGCCTGGCCCCTCCCACCGCCGGTAGAGCCCCCCGATCCGGCTGCCGCGCTCGAGGTCGGGATCGAAGCCCCCCGCCACTCAACGGCCGGGACGACGACCGTCTACACAGTCACGCTGGTGAACCCCACCTCCGCCGCCGTTCTACTCCACCCGTGCCCGAGCTACGTACAGACGATCGAGGGCCTCCCTGTGAAGGTCTTCCACCAACTCGACTGTGCCGAGGCCAGACCCGTCCCCGCCCACGGCCACGAGGTCTTCGTCATGCACCTGGCCGTCCCCGACGCGGCCCCGAGCGGTGCCACCACGCTCGGCTGGAGCCTCCTCCACCCGGGCCAGGGCCACGCCAGGGCCCCGGTCACCGTGCAGGCCGACCCGTCCCGCCCGAGGGCCGCGGTCCCGCCCGATTCACCTGCTCCCTGCGCGGCCTCCCCCGAGACGGTGCAGCCGCCCCCCTGCGGGCCGGGTGCCCAGATCGACGTGAGATACCCCTATGCGATCGACACCAGCTGCGGGCTCACGACCGTCGTCCTCGACGGCGGGTTGTGGACCCCCACCACCCTGCCGCCCGGCACCGAGGCCGGGCGCCCGCCCTACGGCTGGGGCGATCCCGTCGAGGCGGGCAGCATCACCGTCTCGAAGCCGGGCGTGTTCGCCCAGTTCGTGGGGGCCCCCGGCCATCGGCTCGACTTCCTGGGCCCGGCCGTGCGGGCCGCCTCCCCGCCCCCGCCGTGCTGAGCGGTCAGGGGCTGCGCCAGGTCTTGCGATGGCCGCTCGTGGCCAGCGCCTCCAGGTAGTCGTTGTACGCCGCCAGCCTCTCGTCCTCCACCTCCCGCCGCCGGGCCGCGGCCGTCCCGGACGGCTCCTCCTGGCCCGCCTCCTGGGCGGCTCGGCGGGCTCGCTGCAGGCCCCGCGCGCCCACCGTGTCGGGGTCGTCGGTGACCAGGTGCCACCACACGACCACCCCGAAGACGGCGAGAACCGGCCACTCGATGGCGTACACCCAGCCGAGCCCGTTGCCCGACATGGCCACCGTGACCTGCCACCACCCGGCGACCACGCATCCCGGCGACCAGACGAGCACTGCCAGGTGGAGGAGGACGGCTCGACGCGAGAACCAGCGGTGGAGCACCGCTTGGATCGTACCGCCCGCCCGCGGGACCCGGCCGGCGGGACCGACCGACGTGACCGACCGCCGGGACCGTGCCGCCGGGACCGGGCCGCCGGCGGGGCAGGAGCCCCGGCTCTCAGCTCACCTGGAACCGCTGGAACGTCACCGCCTGTTCGCAGCCGGCGACCAGGCCGGCGAACCCGGCGACGTCTCTCAGGAACTGGTCGGGGTCGAAGTCCCTTCCCAGGCCCTCGATGTAGGCGCGATGCTCCCGCAGCGAGGCGACGCCGAGGTCCATGGTGGCGGCCACGTCCACGTAATGGGTCGGGTGCGGGCCGCCGGCCACGTAGGCATGGGCGATGCCGCCCCAGGGCGGGCCCATCTCGGGGAAGAGCCACCGGTTGGCGGCGTCCCGGCACGCGTCGAGGACCGCCAGGCCCACGGCCCGGTGGTCGGCATGGTTGACGGAGGCGTCGTCGCCCCAGGTGAGGTCGAAGTTCATGGTCACCACGATCTCGGGCCTCAGGCGGCGGAAGGCCCCCGCCAGGTCCCGCCGCAGGGCCAGCCCGGGCTCGAGGGCCCCGTCGGGGTGCCCGAGGAACTCGACATGGGTGACGCCCACGACGGCAGCGCTCCGCTGCTCCTCCTCCTCCCGCAGGGGCCCGGCCCGGCCCGGCTCCATCCCGTCGATGCCGGCCTCGCCGCTGGTGGCCAGGACGTAGGAGACCTCCTTCCCGCGCTGGGTCCACCGAGCGACGGCGCTGGCGGCGCCGTACTCGAGGTCGTCGGGGTGCGCCACGACGGCCACGGCGCGCTGCCAGTCCTCCGGCATGGGGTCCACCGACCTACCGTACCGCCGGCCCCCGGCCGGGTCCCTCGGCCGGGCCAACCGGCACCTCCGACGGGCGGGGCGCCAGGAGTGGCAGGGCTCACCAACGGCCTCGCACCCGCAGGGGCAGCGGGCGCCCGTCGGGATCGCACGCCAGGCGGTAGAGGGGGGTGGCCCAGGCCCGCTGCAGGCCGCTGAGGGTCGTCACGGCGTGGGGGCGGACGTGGCCGGGGGGCCGCTGCCCTTCCCGGCCCGCGGCATGCCAGCGATCGAGGGCGGCGGCGGCCCGGGCGAACGCGGCCGCGCCGGTCTCCGGGTCGAGGAGGTCGGCGTCGTCGCCCTCCGCCCGGCCCAGGTGCTCCCGCCAGAGGCGCAGGCGCAGGCCCCTGGCGAAGACCCGGGCCCCGTCGCCCAGGCCTCCGGGGTCGGCCGGAGCGCGGCCGTCGCGCGTCTCGTCCAGCACCGCGCAGGACAGCTCAGAGTCGTGCGACCAGGAACGGCGATTGACGTTGTCCGAGCCCACCGACGCCCACACGTCGTCGACGACGCACACCTTGGCATGGACGTAGATCGGCGTCCCGGCCCGGTTCTCGGCGTCGTAGACGGCCACGCGGTCCCCGGCCGCCGCCCTGAGGAGGCCGATGGCGCGGTTGCGGCCCACCACGGCGAGCGGGGTGGCGAGGCGCCCTGTGCGGTCGGGGTATCGGGGCACGACGGCCACGAGGCGCAGGGCGGGCTCCCGGCGGAGGGCCTCGGCGAACACCCGGGCCACCTCGGCCGACCAGAGGTACTGGTCCTCCACGTAGACGAGGCGACGCGCCCGGCCGAGGGCCTTGACGTAGGCCCTCGCCACGCTGCGCTCCCCGCGGGGGGCGAAGGGATAGCCAGGGTGCCGGTTGGGATATGTGCGCAGGACCTGCACGGCGTGGGGCCCGCAGGACGGCGGGTCCGGCGGCGCCGGGGGCAGGCGGCTGGCCCGGCGGTCGTCGCCGCGCACCAGGTCGGCGGCGAGCGCGAACGGGTTGCGGCTGAGCGGGGCGGGATCGCCCCAGCGCTCCCTGAACGTGGCATCCAGCGCCCCTACGGCGGGCCCGTGCACCTCCATCTGGATGTCGTGCCAGGGCGGAGCCGGGCCGTAGACGACTGCCATCGGCTGGGCCTGCGGGTCCCCGGCGTGGTCGGCGTCGTCCCTGCGGCTGTGGCACAGGTCGATGCCTCCGACGAAGGCCACGTCCTCCCCGCCGGCCCGGCGCACGACCACCAGCTTCTGGTGGTGGGAGCCGCCGAAGCGCACTCGCTGGTCGAGCAGGAGCTCGCCGCCGGCGGCGTTCACCTCCTCCTCCAGGTGGCGGTTCTCCCCGGCGCTGAACCGGAAGCGGTCGAGGTGGGAGCGCCACACCAGGCCCCTGACCGCTGCCCCACGTCTCGCCGCACGGCACAGCACCTCGGCTATCTCGGTCCCGGGCCCGTCCAGACGCTCGTCCGGGTCGCCGCGCCAGTCCGTCAGAGAAATGGTGTCTCCCCGCCCGAGCCCCTCGGCCACCTCCAGCAGCCGGCGGAAGTACAGGGCCCCGTCGACGTGGACCACCACCTGGTTGCCGCCGGTCCATGCCCGGCCGTCCGGCTGCCGCCGGTCGATGCCGGAACCCGGGTTGCCTCGCTCGCCCTCCTCCAGGAGCCAGTCCGGGGCCGGCGACTGGCATGACGGGGAGCTGTCCACCCCGCCAGTGTGCCCGGTGTCCGGCCCGGCCCGGAGCGTGGGCTGGGTCGGCTGGTAGGCGGGCCGGCACGACCGGGAATCGGGGCCAGCCGTGAACCGGTCGGGGTCCCCGGACGTCATAGTGTCTGACCAGCCGGCGCGGCCACCACAGCGCGGCGCCGGCACCAGGGAGCAGGGACGGGTGTTCGCGGGGGATGACGAGGTGGGGAGGGCCGGCGGCGGCTCTCCCGTACCCCGACACTGGCACGCAGGGGGTAGGTCCACCGGCTCCCGACCCCGGCGCGCCGGGAGCCGTCCGGTCCGGCCGGTCCGGCTGTCCCTGGCCGTCACCGTGCTCGGGGCCGGCCTCCTGCTGGCCGTGGCAGCCGGCTGGGGCCGCCCGGCCCGGGCCGAGCCCGGGGGCGCCTCCCCCCGCCTCCACGTCACGGTGACCGGCGGCTACGGGGTCGAGGTGCCGGCCGGCAGCTGGATGCCCGTGTCGGTCGCGGTGGCCGACCCGGGGCCGGCCTTCGACGGGACCGCTGTCGTCACCCTGGCCGGTCCCTCGGGCGGCCAGTACTGCGGGCCGTCGGGGGGCGGGGCGCCCTGCTACGCCTCCGGGCTCGGGTTCGGCAGCCCTTCGGGACCGGCTTCCCAGGTGGCCTACCGCCTCCCTCTCGACCTCGCCAGCGGTACCACCAAGCACCTGACGGTGGACGTGCTGGCCGTCACGCCCGCTGTCCGGGTGACGGTCCTCGGCTCCTCGGGCGCGACGGTGGCCACGGCCAGCGGCAGCCTGCCGGTGGCGTTCGGCTCCGGCGGGTCGGGCCAGCCGGTCGTGGCCGTGGTTTCCGACCAGGACTCCACCCTCGACGCTCTCGGGAGCGTGGACCTGCCCGGGCGGGGGCAGGTCCTGTTGACCCACCTCCTCCCCTCCCAGCTGCCCGAGGCGGGCGCCCTGCTCGGGAGCTTCACCGCCGTAGCCCTGGACCAGGCCTCGACGCAGGGCCTCACGCAGGCCCAGCAGTCGGCGCTGACCGACTACGTGGACAACGGCGGGACCCTCCTCGTGGCCGGTGGGGTGGACTGGGAGGCGACGATCGCCGGGCTCCCGGCCGGCCTCCTCCCCGCATCGGTCAGCGGGGCGCGGGCGGGCACCGTGACCCGCCTGGCGGCAGAGGTCGGCGCCTCGCCCCCCGGAGGCCCGGCCCAGCTGGCCGTGGCCCGCCCCGCCGGCGGCGTCACGGTCATGAGCGAGGGGGCGACGCCCATCGTCATCGAGGGGAGGCGGGGCTCGGGCCGCGTGCTCTTCACCGCCCTCGACCCGTCCGCGCCGCCGTTCGTGGCCTGGCCGGGGACGACGGCGCTGCTCCGCCAGCTGCTCAGCACGGCGGGAGGGGCCCAGCCGAGCGCCCCGGCGCCCGCTCCCGGTCCCGTCCCGGTTGCCAGCGGCCGTCCCGGGGACGTCGCCGCCGACGGGGCGCTCCTCGGCCCTGTCCTCACGAGCATCCCCGGGTTCTCGCTGCCGTCGGCGGCCACCCTCGGCATCCTGCTGGCGCTCTACCTCTTGGTCGTGGGCCCGGTGAACTTCCTCGTGCTGCGCCGGCTCGGCCGCCGGGACCTGGCCTGGGTGACGGTTCCCGCCCTGTCGGCCGTAGCCGCGGCGGCCGCCTGGGGCACGGGCCTCGGAACGGTCAGGACCCCCCTCGTCAACCAGGTCCGGGTGGCCGTCCTGTCGCCGGGCTCCCCCCGGGCCGCGGTCGAGACCTTCGCCGCCGTGTACCTGCCCCGGGGCGGGTCGGTCGACCTGCGCCCCGCCGGTGCGCCGCTGGTCACGGGCCTTCCCGACGCGGGCTCCCGGGCGGCCTCCCTCACCGTGGGCGACCCGTCCCCCACCTCGCTGCGCGTCAGCGGGGGGACGGCCACGCTGGGCGGCTTCAGCGCGTACGGCGAGCTCGACCTCGCGGGCTCGCTCGACGCCCGGCTGACGCGCCAGGGTGGGATGCTCACCGGGACGCTCACCGACCACCTGGGGGTCGGCCTGTCCGACCTCGCCGTCGTTTTCTCCTCCGGGGCCGAGCAGAGCCTCGGCGCGCTGGCCCCCGGTGCCTCCCTCTCCCTGCGCATCCCGGCCGCCGGGCGCAGCGCCCCGAACGTCTCCTGCTGCGCACCGTCCGGCCCGGCCTTCCAGCAGGCCCGTCCCGGAGCGAGCAAGGCCCAGCAGGCGAAGCTCCGGCGTGCCGAGCTCCTGTCCTCCCTGCGGGAGCTCGGCACCGGCCTGGCCACCAGGGGCCCGGTCCTGGTGGCCGTCGCCGACGCTCCGCTGGCCCAGAGCAGCCTGGGCACCCCCGCCAGGACGACCTCCGAGGACGCCGTGGTGCTGCGCCTGGAGGTCGCGCCGCGGCCCGGCGTCCAGGTCGAGGGGCTTCCCGGAGCGGTCGTCGGCACGACCGGCGAGAGCGGGACCAGCCCGCTCGTGCTCGGCCGCGGCGGGTCGGCGGTGTTCCGCTTCGAGCTGCCCGGCCGGGCCTGGCGGTCCGTCCGGGTCGGCCTGGGCCCGGCTGCCAACCCGTCCACGAGCATCGGGACGGCGCCCCCACCGGCGAGCTCGGCGTACGTCTCTCCGGGCACCGGCGCCTACTCCTCGAGCGTCTCCGTTGGCCCGGCGGTCGCGGTCCCCGTGCCGCCGCCGGTGCTGGCCTCGACGACGACCACGGTCGGGCTGCCGCCGCCGGCGTCCGCCGGGACCCCGCCCCCGTCCGCCGGAGGCGGGTCCACCCGCCGGTCCCCGGCCTACCTGGTGGAGGCGTTCGACCAGGTCACCGGCCGGTGGAGCCGGCTCCACCCGGCCCGGGCCGGCGGCAGCATCACGGCGGCCGTGCCCCGGCCGGCCGACCACCTCGGGCCCAGCGGGGCCCTGCTGGTGAGGGTGGTGGCGACCGGCTCCCACCTCCTGGTCCAGGGCGACCCCACCGTGTCGGCCCAGCCCGCGCCCGGGGGAGCGGGCCCGTGATCGACGTGGCCGGGCTGACCAAGCGCTTCGGGACGGTGGAGGCCCTCCGGGGCGTCGACCTCGCCGTCGGCGCCGGACAGGTCTTCGGCTTCGTCGGCCCGAACGGCGCCGGCAAGACCACGACGATGCGGATCCTGGCCGGCCTGTCCCTGCCGAGCTCGGGGCGGGCGACCGTCGACGGGGTCGACGTGGCCCGCCACCCCGA
The DNA here is from genome assembly GCA_050744025.1 of Acidimicrobiales bacterium. Taxonomy (GTDB): domain Bacteria; phylum Actinomycetota; class Acidimicrobiia; order Acidimicrobiales; family JAJPHD01; genus JBOGGR01. The sequence goes on along the minus strand of JBOGGR010000220.1, from coordinate 2,524 downwards.
GCAGGTCCGGGAGCGCATCGGCTACATGCCCGACTTCTTCGGCGTCTACGACCGGCTGACTGCCGGCGAGTACCTGGCCTTCTACGCGTCGTGCCACCGCCTGCCCCGGTCCCGGATCGACAGGGTGGTGAGCGACCTGCTCGAGCTCGTGCGCCTGCCCGACAAGCGCCAGGTCGCCGTCGACACCCTGTCCCGGGGGATGAAGCAGCGGCTGTGCCTGGCCCGGGCCCTCGTCCACGACCCGGCGGTGCTCCTCCTCGACGAGCCGGCCTCGGGCCTGGACCCCCGGGCCAGGGCCGAGATGCGGGACCTGGTCGCCGAGCTGCAGGCCATGGGCAAGACCGTCCTGCTCAGCAGCCACATCCTCCCCGAGCTGGCGGAGATGTGCTCCACCTTCGGCATCATCGACGACGGCCGCATGGTGGCCACCGGGCCGGTCGCGTCCCTGCTCGGGGCCGAGCAGCACCGCCGGGCCAGGGCCCAGGTGCTGGGCGACCTGGCCGAGGCCGGGCGCCGGGCCGAGGGCCTGCCGGCCGTCCTGGGCGTCCGGGCCCACGGCGACACCCTCGACCTCGACTACGAGGGCGACGACGAGGCCACCGCGGCCCTGCTTCGGGCCCTGCTCTGGGCGGGCGTGGCGGTCACCTCCTTCGTACCCCTCGAGACCGACCTCGAGGACGTCTTCCTCCGCATGACCGGCCAGGGGGACGGGTCATGACCGGCCCGGGAGGCCTGCCCGGGAGGCCGGCCCCGGAGCACAGCCGGCCCGGGAGGCCGGCCCCGGAGCACAGCCGGCCCGGGAGGACGGCCCGGTCCCTCCACTGGCTCCTGTGGAACCCGATAGTGGCCAAGGAGCTCCGCTCCCGCATGCGGACGTGGCGGGCCCCGGCGGTCCTGGTGGGCTATCTGGCCCTGGTCGGTCTCGTCGGCTACCTGACCTACGACCTGGCCGGGCGCAGCGGGCCCGGCGTCCTCGGCCTCGGCCAGGTCGGCATGGACGTCTTCGTCGTGCTGGCTGCAGCCGTGCTGGCCCTCCTCACCCTGCTGGTGCCCGGCCTGGTGGGCGGGACCGTGAGCGGCGAGCGCGAGCGCCAGACCCTGGACCTGCTGCTGTGCACGCCGGTGCGCCCGGCCCGGATCGTGGTGGGAAAGCTGGTCTCCGCCCTCCTTTTCGTGGTGGTGCTGCTGGCCGCCTCGGTGCCGCTGTTCAGCGCCGCCCTCCTGCTCGGCGGGGTGTCGCTCCCCGAGATCCTGGTGATGCTGCTGGTGAGCCTGGTGACCGTGGCGGTCATCGGAGCGCTGTCCATGCTCTGCTCGGTGGGTCTGCGCCGGACGACCTCGTCCACCGTCTCCAGCTACCTGGCCACGTTCCTGCTGTTCGTCCTGCCCCTCCTCCTCGGGGCCGTGGCGAGCACGGCGGCGACGGGGTCCGTCACGGGCAATCCCGTCCCCTTCGGCAGGGTCGCACCACTCTCGACGACCCCGCCCCGGCCCCACAACGGCCCCCCGCTGATCGAGCTCTTCAGCCCGGCCACCGCCGTGGTGGCCACGTTGCGGGCGGACGCCAACACACCGGCCGCCTGCGGCGGCCCCTTTCCCGGCCCCTGCTTCGTCGGGGGCACCGGCGTCCCCCAGACGAGCGACGTCCGGGCCGGCGTGGCCTTCTCCGGGTGGCAGGAGTGGGAGGTCTTCGTGCTGTTCGACGGCTGCCTGGCCCTCCTGCTGGTGGCGGCGAGCGCAGCCGTGCTGAGCGGCCGGGTGCCGAGGCGCCAGGGCGGCCCGCCGCCCGATCCCGTCCTGGCCCCGGACCAGGCTGGGACGGCATGACCCCCGCCGACCGGTTGGCGATGGTCCTCCGCCGCCTCCGGCGCCGGGCCCTGCTCGACAGCGGGCTGGTGTGGGCCCTCCGGGGGACGGGGGCGGCCGCGACTGTCGGGGTGGCCGTCCTTGTCTGGTCCCGCCTCCGCCCGGAGCCCCATGCGGCTCTGGCCCTGGCCGCTGCCGTCCTGGCTGCTGCCCTGGTCGCCCTGGCCGGATGGGCCCGCACGCGTCCCGACCTGACCCGGGTGGCTCGGGTGGCCGACGCCCGCCTCGGCCTCGACGAGCGCCTGGCGACCGCCCTGGCGTTCGCCTCCGATCCGGGCGAGCTGCCTGCCCGGCTGCTGGACGACGCGGGGGCGCGATCTGCGGACCTGCCTCCCGGGCGGGCCTTCCCCCTCCGGCGGCACCGGCGTCTCGGGCTGGTGGCCGCGGCTGCCGTGGTCGTGGCGGCCGGGCTCGCCCTCTCCCCCAACCCGCAGGCGGCGACCCTACGGCGGCGGGCGGCCGACCGGGCGGTCGTCCACCAGGCGGCGGCGGCCGTGGCGAGAGAGGAGCGGGCGGCCCGGTCCGCCCCTCTGTCCGCCCACCCTTCGCCCCAGGCCCGCGCCCTGGCGGAGGCCCTGGCCCGGGCCCTCCGCCAGCTCCGCGCCGCCAGCTCGCCCCTTTCGGCCCTCACGGAGCTGTCGGCGCTGTCGGGCCGCCT
>JBOGGR010000219.1:0-1727 GCA_050744025.1 Acidimicrobiales bacterium | reverse complement strand
GCCCGGACGCCCGGCCCCGGCCGGTCATGGCGGTCCCGCCGCCCGGGGCTGGCCCTCGACCAGGGCCACGGCCCAGCAGGCGACGCCCTCGCCCCGCCCCAGGGCCCCCAGCCCCTCCGTCCGCTTCGCCTTGACGCTCACCGGCCCCCCCGCCGCCTCGCTCAACCTGGCCTCCATCGCATCCCGGTGAGGCGCCAGCCGGGGGGCTTCCAGCACCACCGAGCAGTCGGCGTTGACCACGGACCACCCCGCCCCGGCCACCATCGTCGCCACCCGGGCCAGGATGGCCATGCTGTCCGCCCCGCACCATGCCGGGTCGCGGTCGGAGAAGTGGGTCCCGATGTCGCCGAGGCCGGCCGCCCCGAGGAGGGCGTCGGCCACGGCGTGGGCGACCACGTCGGCGTCGCTGTGCCCCGCGAGCCCCTGCTCACCTGGGAAGTCCGCACCGCCGAGCACCAGCCGGCGGCCAGGATCGTGGCTGAAGGGATGCACGTCGAAGCCGAGGCCGACCCGGATCGCCACCGCTCATGCCCCAGCCGGCCGGCCGCTGCCGGCCCTGGCCTGCAGCAGCGCCTCGGCGAGGGCCAGGTCCGACGGCGCCGTCAGCTTCAGGTTGGAGGGATCCCCGGGCACGGTGAGGACGGTCCCTCCGGCCGCCTCGACCAGGGCCGCGTCGTCTGTCCCCTCGGCCCCGGCCCGGTGAGCCGACCGGAGGATGCCCGTCCGGAATGCCTGGGGGGTCTGGACGGTGACCAGGTCGTGGCGGTCCACGGTGGCCACGACCCGGCCGCCGAGGACCCGTTTGACGGTCTCGACCACGGGGAGGGCCGGGACGGCCCCGGCCGTCGGTGCTTCAACCTCCAGCGGGGCGAGCACCGCCCGGAACAGCGCCGGCGTGGCGAGGGGCCGGGCCGCGTCATGGATCACCACCACGTCGACGCCGCCCGGAACCGCGGCCAGCCCGGCTCGCACCGAGGCCGAGCGGGTGGCCCCGCCGTGGACGGCGACGTCGGCGAGACCCGCCTCCAGGTCGCCGTCCGCGGGCAGCGCGAGCACCACGCCCGACGCCACCGAGCGGGCCGCCTCGAGCGACCAGTCGAGGACGGGCCGGCCGGCCAGGATGGCGAACTGCTTCGGGCACCCGAAGCGCAGGCCGCGGCCGCCGGCCACCACGACGGCCCAGACGACCATGCCCGCTCCCCGGAGGCGCCGAGCCCTAGAGCAGGGCCTCGTCGAGCTTGGCCTCCGCCTCCTCCTCGCTCACCCCGATGGCGAAGGTGAGCTCGGACACGAGGATCTGGCGGGCCCTCGTCAGCATGCGCTTCTCCCCGGCCGACAGGCCCTTGTCCTTGTCCCGGATGGACAGGTTCCGCACCACCTCGGCCACCTGGTAGATGTCGCCGGACTTGAGCTTCTCCACGTGGTTCTTGTAGCGGCGGGACCAGTTGGTCGGCATCCTGGCCTCCTTCTTGCGAAGGACGGCGAAGACCTCCTCGACCTCCTCGTCGTTGATCACCTCCCGCAGCCCGACCTCGTCAGTGTTGTCGGAGGGGACCATCAGGGTGAGGTCGCCGTACGCGAGCCGGAGCACCAGGTACTCGCGGTTCTCGCCGAACGCCTCCTTCTTCTCACGCTTCTCGATCACGGCTGCGCCGTGATGGGGGTAGACGACCTTGTCACCGACGTCAAACGTCATGCCTCTCCCAACGACCGATCGGCTAGGGGGT
>JBOGGR010000218.1:0-13006 GCA_050744025.1 Acidimicrobiales bacterium | reverse complement strand
GGGCGGTGGCGGCCCCGCCGCCGTCGGCCTCGGGGGCGCCCCCCGCCCGGCGACCCCGGAGGAGGCTGCCGAGCAGCTTTGCGCCGCCCTGGCCCAGGCCCGGGCCACCGGCCACCTGTGCGAGTCGGCCGAAACGGCCATGGACCTCGCCCGGGAGCTGTGCGGCGACCGCGCCGTCGCCATCGAGGACCACCCCGACCTGTCCGGCCTGGCCGCCTCTCTCCGGGTCGTCGACGATCCGTGGGAGGCCGAGGTGGGGGTCACGGGGGTCGAGCTGGCCATGGCCGAGACCGGCACCCTGGCGATGGTCGCCTCGCCCGCGCGGCCCCGGAGCACGTCGCTCGTCCCGCCCGCCCACGTGGCCCTCGTCCCGTTCTCCCGTCTCGTTCCCACCTTTGCCGAGGGCGTGGCCCGCCTCGCCGCGCTGGATCCCCGCCCTTCCAACATCTCGTTCGTGACAGGCATAAGCCGCTCCAGCGACATCGAGATGCGCACGGTCTACGGGGTCCACGGCCCGGGCAGGGTCGACGTCCTGGTGTACCCGGACGGGGATCGGCAGCCGGCGCCCCGTCCGGACGACGCCGGCGCCGACCCCGACCCCGACGCCAACGCCGATCCCGACCCCGACCCCGACCCCGACCACCGGAGCCAGCCATGACGACCACCATGATCGAGAGCAGGTCCCCCCAGCGGCCCGACGACCTCGTCGTGGCCGTCCCCGACCAGGACGGGGCGGCTGTGGAGGCGGCCGTGGAGGCGGCCCGCCGGGCGTCGCTCGCCTGGCGCCGCCTCCCGGCCCCGGCCCGCACCCAGGCCCTCGGCCAGGCGGCCGACGCCGTGGCGGGGGCGGCCGCCGAGCTGGCCGGCCTGGTGGTACGAGAGGTCGGCAAGCCGGTGGGCGAAGCCAGGGGGGAGGTGGCCCGGACGGTGTCGATCCTGCGCTACTACGCCCAGGCCGTCCTCGACCCCGACGGCCGGACCTACCCGAGCAGCGACGGCAGCTCCCTGCTGTTCCACCGCCGCCGCCCCCACGGCGTGGCCGGGCTCGTCACACCCTGGAACTTCCCTATCGCCATACCGGCCTGGAAGGCGGCCCCGGCTCTCGCCTGCGGCAATGGCGTGGTGCTGAAGCCCGCCCCCGAGTCCTCGGCCGTGGCGCTTCGCCTGGCGGAGCTCTGCGCACTCCACCTGCCCGACGGGCTGTTCCAGGTCGTCACGGGGGGAGCCGGGACGGGCGAGGCCGTGGTGGCCCTCGCCGACGTCGTCTCCTTCACCGGCTCGGTGGCAGCCGGCCGGGCCGTGACCGCCGCCGCCACGGCCAGGGGGGTGCCGTCCCAGGCCGAGATGGGGGGCCAGAACGCCTCGATCGTGCTCCCCGACGCCGACCTCGCCCGGGTCGCCGGCGTCGTCGCCGGCGCCGCCATGGGCTACGCCGGCCAGAAGTGCACGGCCACCAGCCGGGTCGTGGTCGTGGGCGACCCTCGGCCCTTCACCGAGGCCCTGGTCGCGGCCGTCGAGGCCCTGCCCGTCGGGGACCCGGCCGAGCCGGCCACCGTCGCCGGGCCGGTCATCACGGCCCGGGCGAGGGAGGCCGTGCTGGCGGCGGCCGCTGAGGCGAGGGCCAGAGGCGGGCGGATCCTCACCGGCGGCGACCCGCCCGGCTGGCCCGGAGCGCCCGGCCCCGGCTACCCGGGAGCCGGCGGGCCGGGAGCCGGCGGCGGGACCAGCGACGGCTGGTTCGTCCGCCCCGTCCTGGTGGACGGCCTCAAGCCCGAGGACCGCCTGGCCCAGGAGGAGGTGTTCGGCCCGTTCTGCCTGGTCCTTGCGGCCAGGGACGACGACGAGGCCATCGCCGTCACCAACGGCGTGCGCTACGGGCTGGTCACCTCCGTCTTCACCCGTGACCTGGACCGGGCCCTGGACCTGGTCGAGCGGGTCGACACCGGGCTGGTCAAGGTGAACGCGGCCACGTCGGGCGTGGACTTCTACGCCCCCTTCGGCGGCGAGAAGGCGTCCAGCTTCGGGCCGAGGGAGCAGGGAAAGGCAGCCCGCGACTTCTACACGACCACCCAGACCGTGACCCTGGGCCGAGCGGGGCCCCCGCGATGAGCGACGGCCTGTGGAGGGTCCAGGCGGGCGGCGAGGTGAGGCTGGCTCGGGGCGACCCCGACGCTGGACCGGCCGAGCTGCTCCCGGCCCCGCTCACGATCGACGGGCTCCTGGCCGAGGGGGGCGACGCCATCGACCGTGCCCTGGACGGGCCGGCCGACGGCCCGGTTCCCCAACGAGCAACAGTGCTGGCGCCGCTCCAGGGCCAGGAGGTGTGGGCCGCCGGGCTGACGTTCGTGCGCAGCCGGGACGCCCGCAAGGAGGAGTCGGGCACGCCCGACCACTACGACCTCGTGTACGAGGCCGAGCGCCCCGAGCTCTTCTTCAAGGCGGCTCCGGGCCGGGCCCGCGGCCCGGGAGAGGCCGTCGGGGTGAGGCGCGACTCGACCTGGGACGTCCCCGAGCCCGAGCTGGCCGTGGTGGCCGACGCCGCCGGGCGCCTCGTCGCCTGCACAGTCGGCAACGACGTGTCCTCCCGCAGCATCGAGGGCGAGAACCCGCTCTACCTGCCCCAGGCCAAGGTCTACCGGGGCAGCTGCGCCGTCGGCCCCTGCCTGGTCCCCCGGTCCCGGCTCCCCGATCTCGACCAGATGGTGGTGTCGCTGTCCATCTGGAGAAATGGCAGCGAGGTGTTCACCGAGTCCATGAGCCTCTCCAGCATGCGCCGCCGCCCCGGCGAGCTCCTCGACTGGCTCTACAGGGGCCTCGACTTCCCGGTCGGGGTCGTGCTGCTCACCGGCACGTCCATCGTGCCCGGCCCCGACTTCACGCTCGGCCCCGGCGACGACGTGACCGTGGCCGTGACGGGCCTCGGCCGCCTCCACAACCGGGTCGAGACGGTGGGTTGACCGGCCTCAGGGCACGAGCCCGTACACCTCCGCCGCCGTCCCACCCATGACCGCCGCCCGCTCCTCGTCGCAAAGGCCCCGGATCAGGGACTCCAGCGTCGCCTTGACCGTCTCGTAGCTGGCGGCCACCAGGCAGAGGGGCCAGTCCGAGCCGAACAGGACCCGGCGCCCGCCGAACCACCCCAGCACCGCATCGACGTAGGGCGCCAGGTCGGCCGCCGACCAGGACCGCCAATCGGCCTCTGTCACCATCCCGGACAGCTTGCACGTGACATTCGGCTCGGCTGCCAGCAGGGCGAGGGCAGCAGCCCAGCTGGAGAAGTCGCCGCTGGCCCGGCTGGCGATGGGCGGCTTGGCCAGGTGGTCGACGACGAAGCGGGTCCCGCCGTGGCGGCGGACGACCGCGAGGGCGGCCGGCAGCTCCCGGGCCCTCACGAGGAGGTCGTAGGCGAGGCCCGCCTTCCCGACGGCCCGCAGGCCGCGGTCCACGTCGGGCCGCAGCAGCCAGGCCGGGTCCTCCTCGTCGTGGACCTGGTGACGGATGCCCACGAGCAGCCCCCCGCCCGGGCCAGCCTCCAGCTCGGCCAGCGTGTCCGCCACACCCGGCGCCGTCAGGTCCACCCAGCTGACCACGCCGGCCACGAAGTCCGTCCGCGCTGCCAGGTCGAGGAGCTCCCCCGTCTCCTCCAGGCTGGACCGGGTCTGGACCAGGACCGTCCAGCCCACCCCGGCCGCCGCCAGGGCCGGCCGGAGGTCGGCGGGCCCGAAGGACCGGTCGACGGCGGCGTACTCCTCGGTCAGCCACGGGTAGTGGGCCCGCCCGGGATCCAGGAAGTGCTGGTGGGAGTCCACCACCGGCGCGTCCCGGGCGACGGGCCCCGGCACCCCTGCACGAGCCCGACCGTGAGCCGTCGTCATCCCCGGGGCGCCGGCTGGCGAGCCCGAGGAACAGGCACCTCCTCGCCGAGCAGCCCCTCGGCCCGGAGCTCGGCCCACAGGTCGGGCGGGAGCGGGAGCTGGAGCATCGCCACGTCCTCCTCCAGCTCCGCCGGCGACCGGGCCCCTACGACCACCGCGGCCACGGCCGGGTGGCCGTAGGGGAACTGGATGGCAGCCGCCCCGAGCGGGACGTCATGGCGCCGGCACACCTCGGCCAGGCGCCGGGCCTGGGCCAGGCGCCGGGCGCCCGCCGGCGCGTAGTCGTAGGTCGCCCCGGGACGGGGATCGGCGAGGATCCCGCTGTTGTAGACGCCCCCGGCGATGATCCCGATCCCGCGCTCGGCGCACAGGGGGAGGAGCTCGCTCAGCCCCGACTGGTCCAGCAGGGTGTAACGACCCGCCAGGAGGAAGCAGTCGAAGTCCGCGTCCCGGGCGAAGCGCGCAAGCATGGCCGACTGGCTCATCCCGACGCTGACGGCGCCGACGGCGCCATCGGCCCGCAGCCGGGCCAGGGCCGGGTACGCCCCCCGCAGGGCCTCGTCGTAGTGCTCGTCGGGGTCGTGGATGTGAACCACGTCCACCCGGTCCCGTCCCAGGCGGGTCAGGCTCTCCCCCAGGGACCGCAGCACGCCGTCGTAGCTGAAGTCGAACACGGGGTTGACGGGGGGAGTGGCCTTGTAGATCGGCTCCCCGGCCTGCCACTGGGTCAGATCGGCGGGGGCGCCGGACCGGAGCAACCGCCCCACCTTGGTCGCCACCACCACGTCCGCCGGGCACGAGGCCAGAGCCTGTCCCAGCCGGCGCTCGGCCTCCCCGTAGCCGTAGACCGGGGCCGTGTCGAACAGGCGCAGGCCCAGCTCGTAGGCCCGGGCCACGGTGGCGAGGGCCTCCCGCTCCTCCACGGCACGGAACAGGTTGCCGAGCGGGGCCGTGCCCAGACCGAGCCTGGTCACCGACACGGGGCTGCGCCCTAGCCGGGCCGTCCCCCCCGGGTCCACCGTCACCGGCCGACCGGGCCGCTCACGGCCGGGCGGCCCTGGCGCCGTTGGCGCCCGGCGCCGGGGCCGGGCGCTGCCCGAGCCGGCGCCGCATCCACGTCTCGGACGTGGTCACGTGGACGAGGGCCACGGCATGGGCCAGCCGGGCGTCGCCGGCCGCCAGGGCAGCGTAGATCGCCTCGTGCTGGGCCACGGTCTCGTGGGCTGCATTCCCCTCGATCACGGCCCGCCAGGTGCGGGCGTGCACGGTCGGGGTCGACAGCCCCCGGATGACCGACGCCAGGGACTCGTTGCCCGTGGCCATGGCCACGCAGTCGTGGAAGGCGACGTCGTGGCGCATCAGCTCCTCCGCGTCGCCACCGGCCGCCCGCAGGCGCTCGAGATGGCCGAGCAGCTCCTCCAGCACGGGCGGGCCGGCGCGAACGGCAGCCAGGGCGGTCGCGGCTGGCTCGAGCAGGCGGCGGACCTCCATGACCTCGAGGACCGTGTCGCCTTGCAACAGCTCCACGGCGAACCCGAGTCCCTCTAGCAGGAGGCGGGGCTCGAGGCTGGTCACGTACGTGCCGTCCCCCCGGCGCACGTCGAGGACCCGGGCCAGGACCAGGGCCTTCACCGCCTCGCGCATGGAGCTGCGGGACAGGCCCAGCTGGGCGGCCAGCGCCAGCTCGGGCGGGAGCCGGTCTCCGGGGCGCAGCTCCCCGGAGATTATGACCTGGCGGATCCTGGCGATCGCCCCGTCGGTGAGCGATCGCCGGCGGACCCGCTGGGCTCCTGACGCAGCGGTCACAGGGGGCGGGCCGGGCCCTCAGCCATTGTAGGAGGGCACGTACTGCTTGATGAACTGGGTAGCCTGGGCCGTGCCGAAGTTCTTGGGGGTCAGGATGAAGTACGGCGTGTTCACCTGCTTGGGGACCGACTTTCCCTGCTTCACCTGGATCATCTCCGAGACGGCCTGGTAGCCCATCTGGTACGGGCTCTGCAGCACGCTGGCTTCGATGACCCCGCCCTTTATGAGCGGGAGCTCCCCGAGGTCGGCGTCGAAGCCGGCCACGATGACCTTCCCGACCTTGTGAGCCGCCTGGACGGCCTCGGCCACGCCCAGGGCCGCCCGGTCGTTGGCCCCGAACATCAGGTTGATGTTGGGATGGCTCTGGAGCAGGGCCCCGGCCTCCGCCTTGCCCGTGGAGACGATGTTGTTGCTGATCTGCTGGCCATCGAACTTGAAGCCCGGGAACTTGGCCATGCCCTGCTTGAAGCCCTGGGGCCGCTCGATGCCGGTGCTCGAGATCTCGTTGAAGTCGATGATCGCGTACTCGCCCTTGCTGCCGGCGAGCTTCGCCGTGACCTGGGCCAGGGCGGCGGCCGCACCGACGTTGGAGGTGGCAAGGAAGCTCTTGGACACGTTTGGCTGGACCCCAGAGTCGACCGTGATGACCGGTATGCCGTGGGACTGGGCGTTCTTGACCGGGTTCACCAGCGGGGCCGGCTGCTGGGCGGCCAGGATGATCCCGTCCACGTGGGCGGTCACCGCGTTGTTGACCATGGAGATCTGCGTGCTCAAGTCGGTGCCGCTCGCCGGAGCCTCGAATGTGACCGTGACGCCGTCCTTCTTTGCAGCGGCGTCAGCCCCCTCCTTGACGGCCAGCCAGTAGGGCGATGCGTTCGACTTGGTGATCAGCTCGAAGTGGTAGTTCTTGGAGCTCTTCACGGCGGCCGTGGTCGTGGACCCGCCGGAGGCCGTGGTCGACGAGCCGCTGCTCGCCGTCGTCGTGGTGGACGAGCCGCTCGAGGCGGTCGTGGTCGTGGTCGTGGAGCCCGGTGAGGAGCTCCCGCAGGCGGCCAGCAGCGTGGCGGCCGCCGCTCCGACGGCGAGGAGGCTCATGCCCCTCCGCCTCAGCCCTTGTCCCATCATTGCAACCTCCCTTGTCGGTGGACCTCATCTCGGTTCGTTCGTACGGCGGGCGCCGCGGCTAGGCCGCCACCCGCTCCTTCCTCCTCAGGTTGTCGATGGCGACGGCGATCACCACGACGATCCCGAGGAGGATGGTCTGGACGTAGGTCGAGATCCCGAGGAGCTCCGTCCCGTTGTCCAGGACGGCGATCAGGAGCGCCCCGACCATCGACCCCCAGATCGCGCCCTCGCCCCCGAACAGGCTCCCCCCGCCGATGACCACCGCAGCGATGGCGTCGAGCTCCAGGTTGACGTCGAGCGTGGGCTGGGCGGTGTTCACGTAGGCGACGTTGAGCATGGCCGCCACCCCGGCCAGCAGCCCGCTCAGGGCATAGACCGCGACCAGCGTCCGGTTCACCCGGACACCGGCGATCCTGGCCGCCCTCTCGTTGCTGCCGATCGCGTATACGTACCGGCCGGAGCGGGTCGCGGTCGAGAAGAACTGGAAGAAGATGGCGATCCCGGCCGCCACCATGACGATGAACGGGAACACGTAGGCCCCGTTGCTGCCAAAGGCGTTGAACGCGGCGGGGATGTTGAAGACCGGTTGGCCGCCGGTGTAGAGCAGGGCCGCCCCGCTGCAGATCCCGAGCATGGCCAGCGTGGCGATGAACGGCACGAGCTTCGCCCGGGTGATGAGCAGGCCGTTGACGGCGCCGGCCAGCGCGCACACGGCCAGAGCTGCCAGCACCCCGAATGCGATGTCGTGGCTCTGCACCATGATGCTGGCTCCTACGACCCCTCCGAGGCCGACGATCGCGGCCTGGGACAGGTCGATGCCGGCGGTGTAGATGACGAAGCTCTGCCCCACGGCGAGCACGGCCACCACCGCCACCTGCTGGAAGATCCTGTAGATGTTGCTGGTGCTGATGAAGTACGGGGAGGCGAAGGAGAAGATCACGATCAGGACGATGAGGCCACCCGTGACGCTGAGCGAGTCGACGACCGTGCGCAGGCGCTGGCGCCTCACGCTGCCGGCGGCCAGGTCGACCTGGCCCTCGGGGGCCGGCCCGAGCGGCGGCATCTGCTCCTTGCCCTCGGCCTCCTTGCCGATGGTCGGGAGCGCCCGCCCGTCTCCCGGGTCCACCCGGCTCACAGGCCCTCCCCACCCAGCCCGGTGATGAGCGAGACGACCTCCTCGGGACGGGCGGCCGCTGTCACCCGCTCGCCGACCAGGAAGCCGCGTCGGAGCACGTAGATGCGGTCCGACACGCGGAAGACCTGGTCCAGGTTGTGGCTGACGAGGAGCACGGCGACGCCGCTGCCCCGCAGGCCCCGGACCGTCTGCTCCACCCTCGCCGTCTCCCGCACCCCGAGGGCAGCCGTCGGCTCGTCCAGCACCACCAGCCTCCCTCCCCACGCCATCGCCCGCCCGATGGCCACGCCCTGCTGCTGGCCGCCGGACATGTCGAAGACCCGGGCCCCCATCTCCGGGATGTCGATGCCGAAGCCCTCGATGAGCTCGCGGGACCTGGCCTTCATGGCCCGCTTGTTGAGGATCTTGAAGGGGCCCCAACCACGGGTGATCTCCCGGCCCAGGTAGATGTTGGCCGTGACGCTCAGGTGCCGGGCCAGCGCCAGCTCCTGGGGGACCGGCTCGATGCCCCAGGCCCGGGCCTCTCTCGGGCCCTGGAAGCGCACCCGGGTGCCCGATATCAGGATCTCGCCGGCGTCGGGGGCGTGGACGCCCGAGATCATCCGCATGATGGTGGACTTGCCGGCCCCGTTGTTGCCAACCAGGGCCACCACCTCCCCCCGGTCGACCGTGAGCGACACGCCTCCCACGGCCGTGACCCCGCCGAAGCGCTTCCTCACGTCGCGCAGCTCGATGACCGGCTGCTCGGCGGGGGCAGGGCCGGGCTGGCTCGTGGGCCCGTCCGTGGCGGGAGGGCTGGCGCTCATGCCCGCGCCGCCCACTCCGGGCCGTGGGGGAAGGCGTAGCGGGCCAGGCTCTCGGGGCGCAGCTCGGCGCTGTAGCCGGGCCGGCCGGGGGGGAGGTAGCGGCCAAGCCTCACGAGCGGCGGGTCGAGGAAGTGCTCGTGGAGGTGGTCCACGTACTCGACCACCACGTCGTCCAGCGACGGGCTGACGGCCACGTAGTTGGCGATGGCGAGGTGCTGGACGTACTCGCACAGCCCGGCGCCGCCGGCGTGGGGGCAGACCGGCACGCCGAAGTGCGCGGCCAGGAGCATCACGGCCAGGACCTCGTTCACCCCGCCCAGGCGGCAGGCGTCCAGCTGGCAGAACCCCATGGCTCCGGCCTGGAGGAACTGCTTGAACATCACCCGGTTGTGCACGTGCTCACCCATCGCCAGGCGCAGCGGGGCCACCTGGCGGGCGATCTCGGCGTGGCCGAGGATGTCGTCGGGGCTGGTCGGCTCCTCGACCCAGTAGGGCCGGAACTCGTCCAGCCGTCGGATGCTGCGCACGGCCGCCTCGACCCCCCAGACCTGGTTGGCGTCCACCATCAGCCGGCGATCCGGCCCGATCTCCTCCCTCGCGATGCCGGCCCGGCGCACGTCCTCGGCAAGGTCCCGGCCCACCTTGATCTTGACGTGGCTCCACCCGGCCGCGACCGCCGACCGGCACAGGCGCCGGAGCTTGTCGTCCGAGTACCCGAGCCACCCCGCCGAGGTCGTGTAGGCCGGCACACCGGACGAGAGGACCTCGGCGATGCGCCCGGCCCGGCCCGGAGCCTGCTCCTGGAGGAGCTCCAGGGCCCGCCCCGGCGGGAGCACGTCGTCCAGGTAGCGGAAGTCGACGAGCGCCACCAGCTCCTCGGGCGACAGCTCGGCCAGGACCCGCCAGAGGGGCCGCCCCTGCACCTTGGCCCACAGATCCCACACGGCGTTCACGATGGCGGCCAGGGCCAGGTGGATGACGCCCTTCTCCGGCCCGATCCAACGGAGCTGGGTGTCGCCGGCCAGGCGCCTCCAAAACCCTCCCAGGTCCTCGAAGACCTCGTCGGTGGTCGAGCCCACGACCAGGGGGGCGAAGGCCTGGATGGCCGCGACGCACACCTCGGTCCCCCTGCCGGTGGTGAACGTGAAGCCGTGGCCCTCGAGGCCGTCGCCGGCATCGGTGCGGATCACCACGTACGCGAGCGAGTAGTCCGGATCGAGGTTCATGGCGTCGGAGCCGTCCAGGCGGCGCGACGTCGGGAAGCGCACGTCGTAGGGGGCCAGCTCCACGATCTTGCTCACGAACCCACCTCGGGCACACCCCCAGAGATCGGACCTTCGGTCAGGCTATCCCATCATACCTCCGACGTCTAGGCCCGAAACGGGAGCAGACTGGACATGTGCATACATGTAATCGGCTTCTATAGCATGGAAGGACTACCGAGTCCGGCCAGCCAATCGCGCAGCCACATCAGACGATCTGGCGCCACAGGCCCCAGGCGCCCGGCTCAGGAGGCAGCCGGCCGCCCCCCGAGCTCGCGGCCGACCACCGCGCACAGCCGGGACACCGCCGCCGCCGCCCGCTCCTCGGTCTCCGCCTCGGCCATCACCCGGACCACCGGCTCGGTGCCGCTCTCCCGCAGGAGGACCCGGCCGCCTGCTCCCAGCTCGGCCTCGACGGCCGCCACCTCGGCCCACACCGCGGCCGAGGCCGCCAGCCGGCCCAGCGCCCCAGGGGCAAGCGTCACGCTGGCGAGCTGCTGGGGCAGGCGGGTCATGGCCGCCCCCGCCAGCTCGGAGAGGGGCTGCCCCGACCGGAGCAGGAGGTCGAGGAGCTGGAGGCCGGTCAGGATCCCGTCGCCGGTCGTGGCCAGGTGGCGGAAGATGATGTGACCGGACTGCTCCCCGCCGAGCGCCAGCCCGGCCGCCTCGATGGCCTCGAGGACGTGACGGTCCCCCACCGGCGTCTCGACGACCCCGATCCCCGCCTCGGCCATGGCCAGGCGGAACCCCAGGTTGGTCATGACCGTCACTGCCACCGCGCCCCCGGACAGCTTCCCCCGTCTCGACAGGTCGAGGGCGAACAGGGCCAGCATGTGGTCCCCGTCGACGACCCGCCCCTCGCCGTCCACGGCGAGGCACCGGTCGGCGTCCCCGTCGAAGGCGAGCCCGGCATCGGCGCCGGCCGCCACCACCGCCGCCTGCAGCGCCTCGGGGTGGGTGGACCCGCAGCCGTCGTTGATGTTGGTGCCGTCCGGGTCCGCGGAGAGGACCGACACCTTGGCCCCGAGCGCCGGGAGGACGGCGGGCGCCACCGCGCCGGCAGCCCCGTGGGCGCAGTCGATCACGACCGACAGGCCGTCCAGCCGCCGCCCCCCCAGGGAACCGGCCAGATGGGCGCGGTACGCCTCGACCGCGTGGGGCTCCGGGGTGATGGAACCCACCCGGGGGCCGGGGCCGGGCTCGGCCTCCGATGGTGGGCGCGGCCCCCGGCCGAGCACCCGATGCCATTCCTCCTCGATTGCGACCTCGACGGCGGTCGGGAGCTTGGTCCCTCCGGCGGAGAAGACCTTGATGCCGTTGTCGGCGAAGGGGTTGTGCGACGCCGAGATCATGGCGGCCGGGGCCCCGGTCGCCGCCGAAAGATGGGCCAACCCCGGAGTGGGCAGCACCCCCACGTCGGCGGCGCTCACCCCTTCGGCCGCGAGCCCCGCCACGAGCGCGGCCAGGAGGAGCGGCCCGGAGCGCCGTGTGTCCCGGCCCACCAGCACCCGCTCGACGCCGAGGACGCGGGCCAGGGCCCGGCCCAGGGCCACGATCAGCTCGGGCGTGAGCTCGGTGTTGGCCACGCCGCGCACGCCGTCGGTCCCGAAGCGGAGGGCGGGAGCTCCGATCGTTCCCATGTGCCCCGGCCCGGCGCCTGGAGATGTGACCCCGGCCATCAGCGGGGCGCTACCGCTTCGAGTACTGGGGCGCCTTGCGGGCCTTCTTCAGGCCGTACTTCTTGCTCTCCTTCTCGCGGGCGTCCCGGGTGAGCAGGCCGGCGCGCTTGAGCGAGGCCCGGAGATCGGGGTCCAGCTCGACCAGGCCGCGTGCGATCCCGAGGCGCAGAGCCCCGGCCTGGCCGGAGATCCCGCCACCGTCGATCGTGGCGTCCACGTCGTAGGCGTCCTCCACCGTCGCCACCCGCAGGGGCTCGGTCGCCACCATCCGGTGTGTGGCAGAGGGGAAGTACTCCTCGAAGGGACGGGCGTTGACCACGATGGCCCCGGTGCCGGGGCGGAAGCGGACCCGCGCCACCGACGCCTTCCGGCGCCCGGTCGCCTGGACCAGGGGCCTGCCCCGCGAAGGGGCCTCCTCGGGCACGCTCGTCGCATCTCTGCTCTCGGCCACGGCTACGAGGCCCGGCGGGCGCCCGGCAGGTCGTGGGCCTGCGGGAGCTGGGCGGCGTGGGGATGGGTGGGGCCGGCGTAGACCTTGAGCTTGCGCAGCATCTGGCGGCCGAGAGGGCCCTTTGGAAGCATGCCCCTGACCGATCGCCGGACCACCTCCTCCGGCTGGCTGGCCAGGAGGTCGGTGTAGCTGCGGGCGGTGAGGCTGCCCGGGTAGCCGCTGTGGCGGTAGGCGAACTTCTTGTCGGCCTTGTCCGAGGTCATCACGACCTTGGCCGCGTTCACCACTATCACGTGGTCACCGGTGTCCAGGTGGGGGGCGAACGTCGGCTTGTGCTTGCCCCGCAGGAGCCGGGCCACCTCCGTGCACATCCGGCCGAGGACCAGCCCGTCGGCGTCGATGACGTGCCACGCCCGGGTGATCTCGCTCTGCTTGGGGGAGTACGTGCGCAACCGTGAGCCTCGTGCCGTCGGGTGGGCCCGCCGGCAGGCGCCGGTGGGCGGCTTCCCAGCATAGGGGAGGGGCCCCTTCGCGGCAACCAGGCGGAGCCGGAGCCGGCGCTCCGGCCGCCCCGGCCGCCCCGGGCGCCCCGGTCGCCCGGGCAGCCCCGGTCACGCGGGCGCCGGGTCGCCCGGGCAGCCCCGCTGCTGGCTACCCTCGGGGCCGGTGGTGACCCTGGACGACATCGAGGAGGCGATGGCCCGCATCGCACCGGTCGTGCGACCCACCCCGGTGACCCGGGCCGAGTCCCTTTCCCGCCTGGCCGGGCGCACCGTCCTGGTCAAGCCGGAGTACCTGCAGCGGACCGGGTCGTTCAAGATCAGGGGGGCCTACAACCTGATCTCCCGCCTGGTGGGGCCAGGAGGG
>JBOGGR010000217.1:0-11033 GCA_050744025.1 Acidimicrobiales bacterium | reverse complement strand
GGCCGGGGGTGGGCGGCCCGGCCGGGCGAGCCGCCTGCCATTTCTCCCCTGCTGACGCCGGCTCAGCTCCAGATCGTCACGTACACGGGGGGCCGGAAGCGGCTGGGGGGGACGCCGCTCAGGGGGGCGTGCATGGCGTGGGTGGCGGCGGGCGTGCCGATGAACCGGCGCAGGCTGGCGGCCGCCGGGCCCAGGCGGGGCGGGGCCAGCGTGGTGGCGTGCCACAGGAGCTCGACGGGGGTCCCCTCCACGTGGAGGCGGACCAGCGACCCTCGGGCCACCTCGGGGGCCACCAGGTGGGCGACGGCTGGCGCCAGCCCCTGACCCTCCTGGGCCGCCACCCACGCCGACCCCTGGCTGGGGAACACACGGACGTGGCGCTCCGCCACCTCGAGCCGCTCGAGCAGGCGGTGAACCGGAGACCCGGCATCGGTGGCGTCGGGGTCGACCAGCCAGGTCTGGTCGGCCAGGGCGCGCAGCGGGACATGGCCGTCCCCGGCCAGCCGGTGGGACGGGGCGGCCACCAGCACCAGCCGGTAACGGAACAGCGGGACGCACTCCAGTCCCTGGGCCGCCTCCCCCGACAGCCGGGGCCCGAGGGACAGGTCGGCCAGGCGCTCCTGCAGGATGGCCCCCATCTCCTGACCCGAGGCCACGCCGAGCGACACGTCCATGGCCCCGGACCTCGCGGCGAACGCAGCCAGGAGCGCCGGCGCCACCGACTCGGCGATCGTGCTCGTGGCCACGACCCGCAGCCGCTCGGGCGCCCCCTTGGCCTCCCGGATGGCGTCCTCGGCCTCGGCCGCGAGGGAGACCATCTGCGAGGCGATGCCGACCAGGCGCCGGCCGCCCGGCGTGAGGGCCATGCCGGCCGGGCCCCGCTCCACCAGGCTGTCCCCGAGCTGGAGGCGCAGGGCGGCCAGCGCCCCGGAGACCGCCGGCTCGGTCACCCCCAGCGTCCGCGCGGCCGCCGTGACCGAGCCGAGACGGGCGACCAGGACGAACGCCTCCAGCTGGGTGAGCGTCACCGGTCAAGGCGTACCACAGGCGGGCCGGCTCGGCGCCGGCGGGGGGGCCGGCGGGGGGGCGCCTGCGGGGTCGGGCGATAACCGATCGCTTATCGCGCCGTTGACGGGGCCGGGGCCCGGCGCGACCGTGATCCAGCGAACGAAAGGGGCTCACCGTGCAAGTACCCGCCCCGGTGGAGTACGAGCGGGCCACCAGCGTCGACGACGCCCTGGCCCGGCTCGAGCGCCACGGGCCCGACGCCAGGCTCCTGGCCGGGGGCCACAGCCTCCTGCCGATGATGAAGCTGCGCCTGGCCCGCCCCGAGGTCCTGGTCGACATCAACGACCTCGCCGACCTGGCCTACGTGCGGGTCGAGGGCGACGAGCTGCGCATCGGGGCCATGGCTCGCCACCGCGACGTCCTCGACTCACCCGCGGCCGGGGAGCACTTCCCCGTCCTGCACGACGCCGAGCGGGTCATCGCCGACCCGATCGTCCGCAACCGCGGCACGATCGGCGGGTCCCTGTGCCAGGCCGACCCGTCCGAGGACCTCTCCGCCGCCTTCGCCGCCCTCAAGGCGCAGGCGGTCGTCCGCTCCTCCTCTGGCACGAGGGTCGTGCCCATGGACGAGTTCCACCTCGGCCCGTACACGACGGCCGTCGGGCCGGCCGAGCTGCTCGCCGAGGTCCGGTTGTCGATCCGCCCCGGCGCCGGCAGCGCCTACCAGAAGGTCGAGCGCCGCGTGGGCGACTGGCCGATCGTGGCAGCGGCGGCCTACCTGCGCCTGGAAGGCGGACGGGTCGCGGAGGCCGGCATCGGGCTGGCGTCGGTGGGCGCCGAGCACTTCCGCTCGGCCGGCGCCGAGGAGTCCCTGGTGGGGGCGGAGGCCACCGAGGAGAGCTTCGCCACCGCCGGCCGGCTGGCTGCCGAGGGCTGCCGGCCCACCACCGACCAGCGGGGCCCCGCCGACTACAAGCGCCACCTGGCCGGCGAGCTGACCGTGCGGGCCCTGCGCCGAGCTGCGGCCCGGGCCCGAGGAGAGGAGATCTGACGCCATGCAGGTGACGATGACGGTCAACGGGGAGGAGGTGAGCCGGGACGTCGAGCCCCGGCTGCTCCTCGTCCACTTCATCCGCGACCACCTCGGGCTGACCGGGACCCACTGGGGGTGCGACACGTCGAACTGCGGCGTCTGCGTCCTCTGGATGGACGGTGAGCCGGTCAAGAGCTGCACGGTGCTGGCCGCCATGGCCCACGGGCACACGATCCGCACCGTCGAGGGGCTCGAGCAGGAAGGCAGGCTGGACCCCGTGCAGGAGGGGTTCATGGAGGAGCACGGGCTGCAGTGCGGGTTCTGCACCCCCGGCATGATGATGACCGCCCGGTGGCTGCTGGACCACAACCCCCGTCCGACCGATACCGAGATCCGCGAAGCCATCTCGGGCCAGATCTGCCGCTGCACCGGCTACGAGAACATCGTGCGGTCCATCCGCTGGGCAGCCGAGCACGGTGCAGCCGAGCGAGGTGCGCCCGAGGAGCCGGCCGCAGTGGAGGTGAGTGCGTGATGACGACAGTCGAGAACCCCCCCGCGGATCCCGTCGGCTTCGGACGCATGCGTCGCAAGGAGGACCCCCGGTTCATCCGCGGGCAGGGCAACTACGTGGACGACCTCGAGCTCCCCGGCATGCTCCACGGGGCCGTGCTCCGGGCCACGATGGCCCACGCCCGCATCGTGTCCATCGACACCTCGGCGGCCGAGGCCCATCCCAAGGTCAAGGCGGTCATCACCGGCAAGACCCTGGAGAGCCTGAACCTGGCCTGGATGCCGTCGCTCTCCCACGACGTGGTGGCGGTCCTCGCGACCGACAAGGTCCGCTTCCAGGGCCAGGAGGTGGCCTTCGTGGTCGCCGAGGACCGCTACTCGGCCCGCGACGCCCTGGAGCTCATCGACGTCCGCTACGAGGCGCTGCCTCCGGTCATGGACGCCCGCCGGGCGACCGACCCCGGCGCCCCGGTGATCCGCGACGACATAGAGGGCAAGGCCGACAACCACATCTTCGACTGGGACGCCGGGGACAAGGCCGCCACCGACGCCGTGTTCGACAAGGCCGAGGTCGTGGTGACAGAGGACATGCTCTACCCGCGGGTCCACCCGGCCCCCATGGAGACCTGCGGCCAGGTCGCCCACATGGACAAGGTCACCGGGAAGCTCACGATCTGGTGCACCACCCAGGCGCCGCACGCCCACCGGACTTTGTACGCGCTGGTAGCCGGGCTTCCCGAGCACCAGATCCGGGTGATCAGCCCGGACATCGGCGGCGGCTTCGGCAACAAGGTGGGCATCTACCCCGGCTACGTCCTCACGGTCGTCGGCTCCATCGTCACCGGCAAGCCGGTGAAGTGGGTGGAGGACCGGTCCGAGAACCTGATGTCCACCAGCTTCGCCCGCGACTACCACATGCACGGCGAGATCGCCGCCACCAGGGACGGGAGGATCCAGGGCCTGCGAGTGAAGGTGCTCGCCGACCACGGGGCCTTCAACAACACTGCCCAGCCCACCAAGTACCCGGCCGGGTTCTTCCACATCTTCACCGGCTCCTACGACCTGGAGGCGGCTCATTGCGAGGTCACGGGCGTCTACACGAACAAGGCCCCCGGCGGGGTGGCGTACGCCTGCTCGTTCCGGGTGACCGAGGCCGTGTACCTGGTGGAGCGGATGGTCGACTGCCTGGCCGACGAGCTCCACATGGACCCGGCCGAGCTGCGGATGAAGAACCTGCTGCGGCCCGAGCAGTTCCCGTACGTCTGCAAGACCGGGTGGGAGTACGACTCGGGCGACTACCCGCGGGCCCTTCGGTTGGCGATGGACATCGCCGGCTACGAGCAGCTGCGAGAGGAGCAGGCGGGCCGGCGGGCCCGAGCCCAGGCGGGGGCCCAGGCGGGGGCCGAGGAGCCCTCCCCGCCCCGGGCGTCGCCGGCGCCGCCGGGCCGGGACGGCGACAAGCTGATGGGCGTCGGGGTGTCGTTCTTCACCGAGACGGTGGGGGCCGGTCCCCGCAAGCACATGGACATCCTGGGGCTCGGCATGGCCGACGGGGCCGAGGTGCGGGTCCACCCCACCGGCAAGGCCGTGGTCCGGCTCTCGGTCCAGACCCAGGGCCAGGGGCACGAGACGACCTTCGCCCAGATCGTGGCCGAGCAGCTCGGCATCCCACCCGGGGACATCGACGTCGTCCACGGCGACACCGACAACACCCCGTTCGGGCTCGGGACCTACGGGTCCCGATCGACCCCGGTCTCGGGGGCGGCGGTGGCTGTCGCCGCCCGGCGGGTGAGGGACAAGGCCCGGCTCATCGCCGGCGCCATGCTGGAGGCAGCGCCGGACGACCTCGAATGGGAGAAGGGCCGCTGGTTCGTGAAGGGCGACCCGGCGGCCGGGAAGACGATCCAGGAGATCGCCCTGGCCTCCCACGGCTCGCTCGAGCTGCCCGAGGGGGTGGAGGGCCACCTCGACGCCCAGTGCGTGTACGACCCCCCCAACCTCACGTACCCGTTCGGGGCCTACATCTGCGTTGTGGACGTGGACCCGGGCACGGGCGAGGTGAAGGTTCGGCGGTTCATCGCCGTCGACGACTGCGGGCCGCGGATCAACCCGATGATCGTGGAGGGCCAGGTCCACGGGGGCTTGGCCGACGGCCTAGGCATGGCCCTGATGCAGGTGATCGCGTTCGACACCGACGGCAACTGCCTGGGTGGCTCGTTCATGGACTACCTGCTGCCGACCTCGATGGAGTGCCCGAGCTGGGAGCTGGGCGAGACGGTCACCCCGTCGCCTCACCACCCCCTCGGGGTGAAGGGAGTCGGGGAGTCGGCCACCGTGGGGTCGCCGGCGGCCGTGGTCAACGCCGTCCTCGACGCCATCGGTGTCCGCCACGCCGACATGCCGTTCACCCCGGCCCAGGTGTGGCGAGCCATGCAGGGGAGCCCGTTGCGGACCGATCTCGCCATCGAATGAGCCCGTCGGCGTCACGGGGGCCGGCGGGCTCGGGGCCGGCGGGCTCGGGGCCGCCGGGCCTCGGCTCGGGGGCGGCGGGCCCCGGATCGGGCTCGGCCGAGGTGCGGGCCCGGGCCGAAGAGCTGCGGTCCGGCCGGGTCCCCTTCGTCACGGCCACGGTGGTGCAGGCGGCCCGCCCCACCTCGGCCAAGCCCGGCGACGCGGCCCTGGTGCTGGGTGACGGCACGATGGTGGGGTTCGTGGGCGGCGACTGCGCCCGAGCCAGCGTGCAGGTCCAAGCCCTCTCGGTTCTCGAGTCCGGGGAGCCCCTGCTCCTGCGCATCGACCCGGACGAGCCCGTCGGGGGACCTGTCCGGGAGGCGGAGCCCGGGGCGGGGACGGTCACCGTCCACAACCCGTGCCTGTCAGGCGGGATGCTCGAGGTCTTCCTGGAGCCGGTGCTTCCCCCCCCGCTCGTGATCGTGCACGGCGACGCCCCCATCGCCAGGGCGGTAGCCGATCTGGCCGCCCGGCTCGGCTTCGCCGTGGCGCCGGGGAGGGGCGGGGGCGGCCGTGGCGATGACCTCGGGGGCGATGGCGAGGTGGGCGTGGAGGATGCGGCCGGCGTGGAGGATGCGGCCGGCGTGGAGGATGCGGCGGGCGTGGAGGATGCGGCGGGCGTGGAGGATGCGGCGGGCGTGGAGGATGCGGCCGGCGTGGTGGTGGCCTCGCACGGCCGGGGCGAGACCGACGCGCTGGTGAGCGCCGTGCGGGCCGGAGTCCCCTACGTCGGACTTGTGGCGTCCCTCCGCCGGGGCCAGGCGGTGGTGGACGGGTTGGACCTGAGCGACCGGGACCGGGCCCGGATCCGTACACCTGCCGGCCTCGACATCGGTGCCCGGACTCCCGAGGAGGTGGCCCTGTCCATCCTCGCCGAGATCGTCTCGACCCGCCCCCGCACCGCCCCCGGCGGTCCCCGCCACGGCACGGGCGGTCCCGGCGCGCAGGGCCCTGGGGCGGCGGGCCCGGAGGAGGCGGGCCCTGGGGCGGCCGCGACCGACCCCGTGTGCGGCATGACGGTGGCGGCCGTCGAGCTGACCCTGCACCTGGACCACCAGGGGACCCGGTACTGGTTCTGCGGGCCGGGCTGCTACCAGGCGTTCGGCGCCGATCCCGGTCAGCTCGTGGGCCGTTGAGCGGGTCGTCGAACGGGTCGAGCGGGTCGCCGGGCGACCTGGTGCCCGACATGGAGACCCTGCGGATGAGGCTGGAGGATGCCGACTACCTGGCCGACCGGGGCCTGGCCACTGCCCTTTACCTGGCCATCCGCCTCCCCCAGCCCATCCTCCTGGAAGGAGAGGCCGGAGTCGGCAAGACCGAGGCGGCGAAGAGCCTCGCCCGGGTGCTCGACACGCCCCTCCTCCGACTCCAGTGCTACGAGGGGATCGACGCGGCCGAGGCGCTGTACGAGTGGAACTACCCCCGCCAGCTCCTCGGGATCCGCCTCGCCGAGGCCCGGGGCAGCGATGTCAGCGAGGCCGACCTCTTCGGCCCGGACTACCTGATCCCCCGGCCCCTGCTCCAGGCCATCGACCACCCCGGTCCCAGGCCCGCCGTCCTGCTCGTCGACGAGGTGGACCGGGCCGACGACGAGTTCGAGGCGTTCCTCTTCGAGCTGCTGGCGGAGGCGGCGGTAACCATCCCCGAGCTCGGCACCCGCCGAGCCGCGCACCCCCCCGTCGTGGTGCTCACGTCGAACCGCACCCGCGACCTGCACGACGCCCTCAAGCGCCGGTGCCTCTATCACTGGATCGACTACCCGACCCTCCCCCATGCCGTGCGCATCGTCAGGATGCGGGTCCCCGAGGCTGCCGTGACGCTTGCCGAGCAGGCAGCGGCGGCCGTGGTCCGGCTGCGGGCGCTCGACGTGCAGAAGCAGCCTGGCGTGGCCGAGACCATCGACTGGGTGGGCGCCCTCCATCTCCTCGGGGTGGAGGCCATCGACCCCGACACCGCGGCTGCCACGCTCGGCTCACTCCTCAAGTACCGGGAGGACGTGGACCTGGCCCGCCAGCGCCTCCTCGACTGGGCAGCGGGGGGCGGCGCTGGCTGAGGGGCGGCAGCCGGGGGGCTGGGTCCCGGTCTTCGATCGCGATTCCTCGTTCTGATCGCGATCGCGCTCGCTGAGCGAGCCCGATCGCGATCACCGCGGACCCCCGCGCCCTGCTCCTCTGCCCGGTCCGCGTCAGCCGGCGATGGCAGCTGCGACCTCCCGGAGGGCGGCCACGGTGTGCCCCGTCACGAAGGCGTCGCAGTGGGGCAGGGCCATGGCCATCCCCCCAGCCAGCGGCTCGTAGCGAGGGTCGGCGCGCCGAGGGTTGACCCACACGATGCGGTGCGCGAGACGACCCAGGCGGGCCATCTGCTGGCCGACCAGGACCGGGTCGTCGCGCTCCCACCCGTCCGACACGATGACCACCACCGCCCCCCGGGCCAGGCCCCGACGGCCGTAGACGTCCAGGAAGGCCTTTAGCGACTCGCCGATCCGGGTGCCTCCCCGCCAGTCGGGGGGGGTGGAGGCGGCCCGGGTCAGGGCCAGCTGGGGACGCGCGCCGCGCAGCGCCCTGGTGAGCCTGGTGAGACGCGTGGCGAAGGTGAACACCTCCGCCTGGGAGGCTCCGGCCGTGGCATGCAGGAGCTGCACGTAGGCCCGGGCGTACGGCTCCATGGAGCCGGAGATGTCGCAGAGGACGACCACGCGGCGCTGCCGGGGCCGCCGGCGGCGGCGGATCTGCCTCACCGGATCTCCCCCGCTGCGGCGGCTCCGCCTCAGCGTGGCCCGAAGGTCGAGCCGGTCGCCGTGCGGGTCGCGGCGCGAGCGCCGGCCCGGGCGGAGGGGTGGTGAGACGGCGAGGCGGGTCATCAGCCGCCGGAGCTCGGCCAGCTCGTGCTCGTCGAGGTCGGCGAAGTCAGTCGTGGCCAAGCGCTCCTCCCGGCTGGCGGCTCCGACGACGACGTCGCGGCGACCGGCCTCCTCCTCCGCCATGGGAGCCCGGGGTCGTCCCTCCACGACCGACGATCCGGCATCGCCGAGCAGGGCCGGCAGGGAGCGCCCGGTCGATCCCGGCCCCGGGGCAGCCGGGCGCACGCGGGGGAGCTGCTCCGACGCGGTGTCTCCCCGGTCGGCCGTGACCTGGTCGAGGCCTCCGAAGACCCGGGCGAACACCTCGTCGAAGGCGTCGAGATGCGCATGGGAGGTGACGAGCGTGACACGGGCGGCCCAGTACAGGTCGGTCGTGGTGAGCGGGCGCAGGACCGTGACAGCCTGGGCGAAGCGGGCAGAGCGCTCGGGGGTCATCGGGACCCCGGACCAGCGCAGCTCCTCGCCGAACGACCCGGCAAGCGTGGCCACGTCGGGCACGAGCTCAGGAAACCTAGGGATGGCTGGCCTCGACCACTGTGTGGATGCCACCCCTCACGAGCCAGTCGGTGCGCACGGTGAGCTGCTCCGGCGACAGGGCGGCAACCAGGTCGTCGAGGATGCGGTTGGTCACGTCCTCGTGGTAGGCGCCCTGGTCCCGGTAGCTCCACAGGTACAGCTTGAGCGACTTGAGCTCGACGATGGAGGGCCCAGGCACGTAGGACACCGTGACGGTGGCGTAGTCGGGCTGCCCGGTCACGGGGCAGAGGCAGGTGAGCTCGGGGGACTCACAGCGGACCTGGTACGGCCGGCCGGGCCTCGGGTTGGGGAGGGCGACAAGCGACCGGGACGGGTGAGTGGGCACCACCGAAAGCTACCGTCTTGCACCAGACGGTTGTCAGCGATGGTGCGTCCGAGAGGTGGTGGTTCCCCATCACGGGGGACCCACCCGCTACCGTGCAGCCGTGAACGTGGCGCCTGGGCCCGACGGTTCACCCGGCTGGGCCGGCTCGTCGCCCGCCGGTCGGCTGCAAGCGGTGGCTGTCGTCTGTGTGCTGGCCGTGGCCGTCCTGCTCGCCATCGGGATCGCGTCCGGTGCCGCCGCTCCGTCCCTGTTCCCCGCCCCATCCGGCAGGGGGGCCGACCTGACAGGTGGCACATCGCTGTACCGGCTCGACCTCTTCACCTCCGGCGCCGACCCGGCCACTGCCATCCTGCTGGTCGTGGCCGGCCTGCTGGTGGTCGCCCCCCTGGGGGGGGCCGGTCGCAGGGTAGGTAACCTGGCCCGGACCGTGCTCTGGGCGGTCGTCGGGCTGGGGGTCCTGTTGGCAGCGGGCGGAGCCGTTCGGGCCTGGGGCGCAGCGACACTGCCAGCCGGCGCCCCGATCCGGGACCTCCTACCACAGGTTCTCCAGGCGGCCGCCACTCCCGCGGTCAGCTGCCTCCTCGCCGCCGTCGCCTCCGTCTTCGCCGCCTCGGTCCTGCGCCGGGTCGGCGGCTACCGGAGCCGATGATCGCCCGCCCCAGCGCAGAGCGGGATCTCGACCCGACCTGGCTGGGCCGCCTCCTGGACGCGGTGGGCCTGGCGGCCACGGTCCTGGTGGCCCTGGCCATCGCCGCCGGCGCCGTCGCCGGCCTACTCGTCCGCCGGCAGTTCTTCCCAGTCGCCAGCGCCCCGTTCCAGTCTGTCGCCCGCTTACTCGTGACCGGCATCGACCTGGCGGTGGCTGTCGTGCTGGTGGTGGGAGTCTCCTCGGTGGCTCTGGCCCGGGCCTGCTTCTGGACGTCCCGTTCGCGGGCCGGCACAGCCGCCCTTGGTCTGGCCAGCGTGGCCGGCCCGCTCCTGATAGCGGGGGCCGGCTTGGCCATCTGGCAGGTGGCGGCGTCCGGCGCCCTCCCGGCCGGGGAGGCCGTGACGGAGGCTGCTGACAATGCCGTGACCGCGCTCCTCGGGGCGGTGGCTGCCGGCGTGGCCATCGTCTCCTCGAGGACCTGAGCCACCGCCGTGACCCCGGCTGGGTGAAGGACACCGAGAACGTCCGCGGCTGCAGCTGTAAGCAGGTCAGGCCACGAGCTCGCGCAGGCGCTGGAGATCGGCGGCCAGCCGGTCGAGCGCGGTTTGCACCGACTCGTTCTCGAGGGCCTACCGCCTCTGACCGCTGCCGCCGACGACCAGGCCCCGGGTGTCGGCTCGCACCAGCAGCGCCCGCCCCGGAACCCCTGCACGGCCGAGGAGGTCCTGCCCGGCATCGCGCACGGCCGGGCCGGCATCGGCGTCGCAGATTCCCATCACGCTGGGGCCGGCCCCCGACCAGCACGCCGCCCGGGCCCCGGCCCGCTCGAGGCCCGTCATGAGCTGGGACGCCTCGGGGAACAATGGACTGCGAGCGGCCTGGTGGAGACGATCCTCGGTCGCCTCCCGCACCAGGAGGCGGCGGTCGGCCAGGCCACCCATCAGGAGGCCCATGCGCCCCAGGTTGAAGGCGGCGTCCGCCAGCGACACCTGCGAGGCCAGCGCCTGGCGCGCCCGGCTCGTGGGCAGGGGGCGGTCGGGGACGAGCACGACGAACACCAGCCCCTGGTCCAACGGAAGCGGGACAGCCACTGGCGTCCCCGCCACCATCGTGGCCGACACCAAGCCCCCGAGCACGCTGGCCGCCGCGTTCTCCGGGTGGCCGTCGCTCTGCACCGCCACCGCCAACGGGTCGGCCGCCCCGGCGGCGGCAGCGGCGGCGGCGGCCACCGCTGCGGACGATCCGAGCCCCCTTCCCACCGGGATGGAGGAGCGGACCGTCACCGACAGGTGGTCGTGACCGGCGACACCCATGGCCACCTGCACCGCCAAGTTGGATGCGTCGGTGGCCAGGCCCGCCCCCTCCCCCTCCGCCCGGACCACGAGCCGGGGGGCGGGCTCCACCTCGACCTCGACGTACAGCTCCAGCGCCAGCGCCAGGGCGTCGAAGCCGGGGCCGAGGTTGGCCGACGAGGCGGGAGCGCGGGCACGCATGGCCGACACGGTAGGCGACCGACGATCTCCGGGGGCGGGGACCGGGTGGCGCGGCGGGGCGGTGCGGCGGGGCGGCGGGGCGGTGCGGCGGGACGGGGCGGCGG
>JBOGGR010000216.1:0-5528 GCA_050744025.1 Acidimicrobiales bacterium | reverse complement strand
CCGCCGCCCCTCCCGCCATTCCCAGACTGATGACCGACCGCCTCATGACCGACCGCCTCATGGCCCCTGCCTCGTCTCGCCTTGATCACCGTGGGTGGTGCTCTTGGCTCATACATTACAGCAATAGTGGCCGCTTGACTAGGGCCTATTTGCGGCTATTACTACTAATAGTATTTAGAAATATCACGCACAGTGGCTATGGTGGGCCACGCACAGTGAACAGGCGTGACGGCCGGCCGTCAGGGCCGGCGGACGGCCCAGGACAGCACGATCGTGTGGTCCCAGGTCGGGTCGGCGGTGGTGGGCCCGGTCACCCGCCAGCCCGGGGCGTCGACGCTGACCGAGAGGCCGACCGGGAAGGCCCGGGGCTGGGGCACCAGGCGCAGCTGGAGCTCGCCGTCCCGCACGGCGTGGGGCACGGTCGTGGTGAAGGACACCGTCGTGGTGTCGCCGGGGTTCACGAGGACGTTGCCCTCGCTCAGCTCGAGGCCGGACTCCGGCGTCCCGTTCGCCTGCCGCGAGGCGGCCGGCCCCCAGAAGTAGACCCTCGCCAGGTACTGGCCGGCCCGGCTCTGGTACTCCTGAGGGCCGAACTGGTAGGAGGGCTGGGCATCGGTTGGAGCGCCGTTTCGGACGGTGACGGTGGTGGCCACCACCGCGGTGCCGTCGGCCTCCAGGTGGACGTGCATGGACACGGAGGGCCGGACGAACCAGTCGAGCTTGGTGGCGGTGGCATTCTCCACGGCCAGGTGGAACGTCCGGTCGGCGAGGGTGGTGGCCGGGCCGCCCCCGAGGGGCTGGGCGGCCAACACCGCCTCGACCGACGGGTCGGCGCTGTAGAGGCGCAGGTGGCCGCCGTCGACGGCGCCGACGAGGGCCTGGCCGAGGGCGAGCGGGTTGTACCCCCCGGCCTCGACCTTCTTGAACACGACGGTCACCACCCGGCTCAGGATCTCGTAGCGGACGGGGGTCTGGGAGTCGAGCGGGAGCTTCTGGTAGAGCTGGTCGAGCAGGACCGGGGCGGCGTCGGTCGCGGTGAGGACCTGGGGCAGGCCGGGCACGTGGACCGGCCCGGTCACGGCCAGCATGTCGGCCAGGGCCGGCACGTCGACGGCAATCACGCCGTCCGGTCGCCGGCCGCTCGACTTGGCGTACATGGCGGTCATGAGGCGGCCCGACAGTGGGAAGTCGGCGCTGCTGTTGACCGACTGCCACAGCTCCCGGGGGAGCTCGTCGCCGAAGTAGATCTGGGTCCCCCGGGGCAGGGTGAGGGGCACCGGGGCCGACAGGCGGAGCTGGCCGACGGAGCCGTGGGCGCCCAGGTCCACCTTGCCGTCGTGGAGGGTGACCGCGGCGTACGAGGTGACGATGCCCTGGTCCCGCATCTCGGCGTTGTTCTCGATGGCGACGAGGTCGTGCTGGGGGCTCTTGGCGCCGAGGAACGTGGACAGGGCCCCGAGGGTCCGGCCAGCCTGCTCCAGCCGCGTGCTGGCCTCGGTGGCGACTTTGTCAAGGCGCCGGCGGGCGTCGGCCAGCTGCGACAGGGCGAGGGAGCTGGGCGGGCGGTCAAGGCGGCGGTAGGTCGCGGCGGCCGTGCGGGTGGCCGCCCCCAGCTGGGCCAGGCCGGCGAGGGGGATCGTGGTCCGTGGGGCCCTGGCGTCGGCAACCAGGGTGTCGGCCGCCCGGAGCACCCCGACGGCCGTGGCAGAGGCGGCATGGGCGTCGCCGGCCAGGGACAGGGCGGCCCGCCTCTGGTCGGAGAGCCAGGGGACGTAGCGCAGCACGTCGAGGCCGACCGATCCCCTGATGCGTGCCTCGGCGGCCGCCGCGTCGGCGGCGGCGGTCCCCGCCGCGTGCTCGGCCGACTTGCGGCCGGCGGCGGTCGCCACCGTTCCCAGGTCGAAGCCGGTCGCCGAGGCGAGGGCGTCCTTGGCCCCGAGCAGGTCGTGGTAGGCGGCCCGCACCGGCCCGATCGATGCCAGGCCGGCCACCACCACCACGACGATGGCGGCTGCGACCAGCGCGGCGACGGCCAGCCAGACCCGGCGCAGGACGGATCGGCGGGATGGCTCGCGCTTGGGCATGGGGTGGGGGTGGGGGTGGCGGCGGGGTGGTCCGGCGACGCCACCGGGGGTCACCGGGGCTGCAATCTACCCACACGCTGGGCGCGGGGGTCGGCAGGCGCTACAGTGGGCGACCGAGGGGGGTCATTGGAGATGCTTGCAGAGAGCCGTTCCGCGGAGGACACTGGCGGAATGGCGAGCCAGGAGGGCGGGGACCCGTACAGCGTCGAGCTGGGGGGAAGGCTGCGGGCGGTGCGCAAGCAGAGGCGGCTCTCGCTCCAGGACGTGGAAGCCGCGTCCCACCAGGAGTTCAAGGCGTCGGTGCTCGGGGCCTACGAGCGGGGCCAGCGGCGGATCGCCGCCCCCCGGCTCCAGCGCCTGGCCCAGCTCTACCGGGTGCCGGTCGACCAGCTGCTGCCCGAGGCCGGCAAGACGGGCCAGGACTACCTCTCCCCGGGTCGGGAGGGGGGCCAGGCCGGCGGGGGCCGGGCCGTGATCGACCTCACCCGGCTGGAGGACGTGACCGGGAGCGAGCGGGACCTGCTCCAGCGGTACGTGACCTCCATAGAGGTCCAGCGTCAGGACTTCAACGGTCAGGTCATCACCATCCGCGGTGACGACCTGCGGGTGATCGCCTCCATGTTCGACCTCTCGCCCGCCGGCATGCTGGAGCGCCTGGACGGACTCGGCGTCCTCTTCCACCGGTCCGGCGCCCCCGCGTAGGGGCCGCCGCGTGGGGAGGGAGGAGGTGGACAAGAACCTCGAGTCCGTCGCGGTCGCCTGCGTGAGGGAGTGCCAGCGCCAGGGGGTCGGCATCGACCGACTGGCCACGCTGCTCGCTGGTTATGCCTACGCGGTGGACAACGCCGATCGTCTTCCCACCGAGGGTGACATGCTCCACCTGGCCGGTACCGTCGAGCCGAGCAACGGCGGCCGGTACCGCCGGACCCCCGTCACCTTCGCCACCGGCCGTCTGACGGCCGGGCCCCGGGAGGTGCCCGGCGCCAGCGCCCGGCTGTTCGCCGGGCTCGGCCGGGACACCTCGCCGGCCGACTTCGTCCGGGCGTTCCTCGACGTCCATCCCTTCACGGACGGCAACGGGCGTACCGCTTTCGTCCTCTTGAACTGGATCGGCGAGACCCTCGCCGATCCAGTGGCGCTTCCCGACTTCTTCGGCGAGTCCGTCCCCGGGGGACCTCCCGGCCCGCCGTGACCCGGTCTCCACCGGATCGGTCGATCGGCCCGATCCGGGTCAGCCAAGCCGCGTGGCGGTCGAGGGGGGTGATGGGCGATCTGGTGGCGTCGGATCATGGGCTGCCCGCCTGGCGCGGAGGTCGTAGAGCTCGGGCAACGCTTCCCGGTCCTTGGGCCTGCCGGCCCACTCCTTGGACGCGATCACGTCGTCCAGCGCTGCCGCGTGCACGGTGATCGAGCCGATCATGAGTTCCACTGCGTTGATAACCAAGTCCTCGTAGCGTCGGCGCTGGCCGTCGCGGGCTGGCATGTCGCCAAGGATGTCCAGGTCGCCCGCGTCGGTCCGCCAGGTGGAGATCTCCATGGAGCGGAGCATGGTGGCGTCCAACCGCACTGGCAGTCGGCGGGCCTCGTCGTCCGCCATACCCTCGACTCGCAGACGAGCGTGTAGCTCGATCATGGCGTCGGCCAAGTGGCCGAAGTTGCCCTCGGCCCGATCGGGGAGGCAGTCGAAGTCTGTGGTCTCTCGCAGCGCGCCGTAGGCGGTACAGGACACCCCGCCGACAAGCAGGTAGTCGACGCGGTGGCGATCGAGGACCTCGAGGATACGGGCGAGGTCCAAGGGGGGCTGATCACCGCTCTCGCTCACGGCTCGAGGCTTCGACCCTCGCGCCGAGCCGTGTCCAGCTCTTTGAGGAACGCCAAGACCGTTTCCTTCGAGTCCAGCACTCGACCGTCCCAGGTCTTGGACTGGTCGTCTGACGTGGGGGGGTCGCCGGCCCTCAGGCGCTCGATCCACTCATGGAGATCGACGGCCATGCGGTTCACCCTTTCAGCATACGGATGCTCGGCGGCTCCCACCCCACATCGTCGCTCCCAGCCTCCTGGCTGACCCGCATGGAGGCGCATGCCATGCTAGGATAGGCTTATGAGCACGGTCGCCGAGGTACTGGAGAGCTACAGCCTCGACGAGGACGTCTTCGCCAGGGAGCTGGCCCAGGCCCTGGCCGACCTGCACCGTCTCCACGGAGGTCACCGAGGCGGATCCCTCACCGACAGCGAGGTGAGGATGCTGGAGGAGGGGGGATTGGACCTGTCTCCGCCCAGCTCGCCTGCCTCCACCGCCGTGATGGCGAATGCCGCCCGGATGAGCGCCATGGCGACCGAGGCTCTCTCCGTGGCCGCGGCGTCCAGTCGGCTCGGCATCGATCCCACCCGGGTCCGGCACCGATTGGCCGCACGTCGCCTCTACGGCATCCGTCGTCCGGGCGGCTGGCGGCTGCCGTCGTGGCAGTTCCTTCCCGGTGACGGCTTGGTTCCTGGCATAGACGAGGTGTTGGCGGCTCTCCCCTCTGATCTGCACCCGCTCGCCGTGTGGGGGTTTCTCGCGGCGCGAGTACCCGAGCTGGCGGTTGGCGGGGAGGCCATGAGCCCCCTCAAGTGGCTGGTCAGCGGGGGTGGCCCGGGCCGGGTGGTGGCGCTGGGCGCGTCACTCGGTATCGCCCTGTAGGCCGCCGGTGGCCAAGCTCCCCTGGCCGCCGGCACCAGACGCCTTGGCCCGCCGGGCCCCGGCCCAGACGGTCACCCTCGACCCGGACATGGCCCTGTTCCGCATCTACGCGGCCCGCGGCACCCACCCCGGCGTCTGGGACCGGCTGCGCCGCTTCGGCCCGGTCGCCACGGCTCGCTTCGATCATCACGATCCCCCTCCCCACGACCAGGACCGGAGCATCGCCTACCTCGCCGCTCGGGTCCGGACCACGGTGGCGGAGTTCTTCCAGCGCACCCGGCTCGTCGACCGCGTCGCCGACGACCCCTGGCTGGTCGGGCTCCGCCTCACCAGGGCGGTGGTCGTCCTGGATGTCAGGGGGGGCTGGCCCACCCGGGCCGGGGCGAGCCAAGCGATCAGCTCGGGACCACGGGACCGGGCCAGGGCCTGGTCCCGGGCCGCCTACGCCGCCTTCCCGGAAGTGGAGGGGCTTGTCTATCGCTCCAGGGTGGACGGCGGAGCACCGGCGGTCGCCCTCTACGAGCCGGCCGCCGACGCCTGGCCCGACCGCCCCGAAGTCCACGTTCCCCTGTCCCATCCCGGGTTGGTCGTTCCCCTCGCCCAAGTCGCGATCACGTTGGGCTACCGCTTCCGCTGACCCGCCCTGACGCCGGCGCCGCTGACGGCGTGCCGCAGGTGTGGTACGTCGGGCCCAGCCCTTTCTAGCCGAGAGACGCGGCATGCACGGGTTGTTCAGTCGCCGGGCGGGGGGGCGTTCGAGC
>JBOGGR010000215.1:0-4680 GCA_050744025.1 Acidimicrobiales bacterium | reverse complement strand
GTCGCAGACCGGCCCCGACCTCGTTTCCGGACCCCCGGAACTGGCGGAGAGCCTCCCCGGAGACGACCTGTAGGCGGGGCCGCCTCCCGCCCGGGCGGTCACCTGACCTGTGATGGCGTCAGCTGCTGATGGTGCGGACCGCGACCCCGGGAAGCTCGCCGGAGCGGGCGCGCTCGCCCGTGGTGAGCACCGTCCGCCCGGCGGCCCGGGCTGTGGCGGCGACGATGAGGTTGTGCACGCCGCGCCTGCTACCGGTGCGCCGCACGTGGGCCAGCAGCTCGCCGTGGTGGTTGGCCACCGCGCGGTCGTAGGGGTGCACCGGGACCACGTCCAGGATCTCGTCGAGGAACGCCCGTTGCGCGGCGGCGCGTCCAGGGTCGGGGTCGAGCAGGGTGCCGGCGAGGTACTCGGCCACCGCGACCGCCGCGATCGTCACGTCGTCGGTGTCGGCCAGCGCCCCGACGTCCACCCTCCCGCTGGCGCCGGCGATCAGCACGCCGGCGTCGAGGATCAGTCGCGCCACGGATCGGTGTCGAGCTCGGCCGATACTGCGGTGCCGGCTGCGATCACGCGCTCGGCGAAGTCGTCGTCGATCGCGGGGTTGTCCTTCCAGCGGCGGAACACCTCCCGCAGCGCCGTGCCGTTCGCCTGCGGGGCCGGGGCGATGAGCGCCACCCGCCGGCCCGTGCGGGACCTTCAGCTCCCCATGCCGACCGGCCTGCTGATCAAGCCCGTCTCTGGCGCTCGCCCTCAGTCGACAGGCGCATGAGCAGGGCCACGAGAATGTAGTTGGCCACGAGCGACGAGCCGCCGTACGCGACGAAGGGCAGGGTGATGCCAGTGAGGGGGAGGAGCCGCACGATGCCGGCCATGATGATGAACGCCTGGAGGGCGAGGATGACCGTGAGGCCGGCGGCCAGCAGCTTGGAGAAGTCCGAGCGGTTGGCGAGGGCGATCCGCAGCCCGGCGCCGACCAGGAGCAGGAAGGCGATGACGAAGATGCTCGTGCCGAGCAGGCCCAGCTCCCCGCCGAAGGCGGCGAAGATCATGTCGCTTGCCACCACGGGTATGAGCCCGGGCTGGCCGAGACCGAGGCCGGCGCCGGTCAGGCCCCCGCTCCCGAGGGCGTACTCGCCCTGGACGATCTGGTAGCCCGTCGTGTTGGCGTGCTGGAAGGGATGGAGCCACACCGTGATGCGCTCGGCCGCCTGGCCGAAGGCGTGGAGCCCGATGAAGGTGGCCCCGACGAAGAGCAGGCAGCCGATCACCACGTAGGTGAACCGCCCGGTGGCCAGCCACAGCATGGCCAGGAAGAGCATGAACATCAGCAGCGCGAAGCCGATGTCGTGCTCGGCGGCGATGATGAGGATGGCGAACCCGAAGGCGAGGAGGACCGGGCCGAACGGCCGGGGATCGGGCACCAGGTGGTTGCCGAGACGGACCGTCGGGTGGGCCAGCAGCTCGCGCTTCTCCGCGAAGTACGAGGCGAAGAAGATGACCAGGGCCAGCTTGGCCAGCTCCACCGGCTGGAAGCTGATCGGGCCGAGATGGACCCATAGCCGAGACCCGTAGATGCTCTCCCCGATCACGGGCAGCAGGGGGGCGAGGAGGAGGGCGATCCCGCCCAGGCCCAGGAGGTAGCGGTAGCGCTCCAGGTCCCGGGCCCTGCGGACGACGAGCAGGGTGACCACGTAGAGGGCCACGCCGATGAAGGTCCACGCGGCCTGGAGGCTGGCGAGGTGGGTGCCCTGCACCTTCGCCACGCTCGGGATCGTGTCGAGCGTGGCGATCATGACCCAGCCCAGGCCGTTGAGCAGCGCGACGATAGGCAGGATCACGGGGTCCGCGTCCGGCGCCAGCCACCGGTTGGCGAGGTGGGCCGCCACCGACAGCCCGACGACCACGGCGAGGAACACCCCGATGTGCGCCGGGATCGCGGCGGTCGTCCCGAGCGAGGCCAGGACGTAGGCGAACACGATGATGAGCCAGCCGATGGCCAAGAGGCCCAGCTCGGTGCGCCGCCGCGGCTTCGGCTGGCGTCGGCTCTCTCGCCGGCCCGAGCGGCCAGACGTGGTGGCGGTGGTCGTCATGGTCGAACCGGCGGGCCTGGTGGGGCGCGCCGGCGTCAGGCTACCGGCTCCCTTCCTGGCGGGGGCGGAGCGGAGGTGGGCAGCCCGGCCCGGCGCGCCGGCGGCCATTCCTCCGAACCTCGTCGGGGACCGCGACCAGCCGGGCGGTAGCGTGGTGGCCGATGGCGCTGGAGCTGGTACCCGATCCCGATCCCGGCCCCCGCTACCTGAACCGCGACCTGTCCGAGCTGGACCTGAGCGCCCGAATCCTCGACCTGGCCGAGGACCCCGACGTGGCGTTGCTGGAGCGGGTCAAGTTCCTCGCCATCTTCAGCACCCAGATCGACACGCTGTTCCAGGTCAGGGTGGCTGCCCTCCAGGACCAGGTCGCAGCCGGCCTGCGGGCCCGCTCGCCGGACGGGCGCAGCCCGCTCGAGCAGCTGCGGGCCATCAGGGACAAGGTCGAGGGCCTGCTCGACCGTGAGGCCCACATCTTCTTGGACCAGGTGGTGGTGGACCTGGCTGCCGCCGGCATCCGCCTGTCCAGCTGGACCGCCCTCGACGACGACGACCGGGCATTCCTCGTGGACGTCTTCTACCAGCGCATCTTCCCCGTCCTCACCCCCCTCGCGGTGGACCCTGGCCACCCGTTCCCCTACATCTCCAACCTGTCGCTCAACCTGGCCGTGACGGTGGTGGACCCGGTGAGCGGCGAGCGCCGTTTCGCCCGGGTGAAGGTCCCGCCGCTGCTGCCCAGGTTCGTCGTGCTCCCCGACGGGGAGCGGTTCGTCCCCCTGGAGCAGCTCATCGCCGCCCACCTGGGCTCGCTGTTCCCCGCCATGGAGGTGGAGGGCCACCACCCCTTCCGGGTCACCCGCAACGCCGACCTGACGCCCGAGGAGGGGGAGGCCGACGACCTGCTGGTCGCCGTGGAGATGGAGCTGCGCCGGCGGCGGTTCGGCCAGGCGGTGCGCCTCGAGATCGAGCCGGGGGCCGAGCCGGAGGTGCGGGAGCTGCTCATGCGTGAGCTCGAGCTCGGGCCCGAGGACGTGTACGAGGTGGCCGGTCCCCTGGACCTGGGCGGCCTGTGGGCCGTGCACGCCCTGGAGCGGCCCGATCTCCACGACCAGCCCTGGGCCCCGATGACCCAGCCCGGGCTCGCCACGGCCGGGGACGAGCCCACGGACCTGTTCGCGCTGCTGCGGGAGCGGGCCCTGCTCGTCC
This sequence comes from Acidimicrobiales bacterium, assembly GCA_050744025.1. GTDB lineage: Bacteria > Actinomycetota > Acidimicrobiia > Acidimicrobiales > JAJPHD01 > JBOGGR01. Next base: position 1,387 of record JBOGGR010000215.1, on the reverse strand, counting down.
ACCACCCGTACGATTCCTTCACCACGTCGGTCGAGGCCTTCATCACCGAGGCCGCCGGCGACCCGGCCGTGCTCGCCATCAAGCAGACGCTGTACCGGACGTCCGGGGACAGCTCGATCGTGGCCGCCCTGATCCGGGCCGCCGAGGCCGGCAAGCAGGTCGCGGTGCTGGTCGAGCTGCAGGCCCGTTTCGACGAGCAGGCGAACATCGCCTGGGCCCGGGCGCTGGAGGAGGCGGGCGTCCACGTCGTGTACGGCCTGGCCGGCCTGAAGACCCACTGCAAGGCAGCGCTCGTCGTGAGGGACGAGGAGGATGGGGTGCGCCGGTACTGCCACGTCGGCACCGGCAACTACAACTCGGAGACCGCTCGCCAGTACGAGGACGTGGGCCTGCTGTCGGCCGAGCCGGACCTCGGGGCCGACCTCTCCGACCTGTTCAACTTCCTCACGGGCTACAGCCGCCAGTCCAGGTACCGGCGCCTGGTCCTGGCCCCGATGTCGGCCCGGTCCCGTATCGTCGAGCTGATCGAGGCCGAGGCGGCCGCAGGGCCGGCCGGGCGGGTGGTCATGAAGCTGAACGGCCTGGACGACACCGCCGTGGTGGACGCCCTGTACGAGGCGTCGGGGGCAGGAGTGCCGATCGACCTGATCGTGCGCGGCATCTGCGTGCTGCGCCCCGGCGTGGCCGGCCTGTCGGAGACGGTCAGGGTCCGCTCCATCGTGGGGAGGTTCCTCGAGCACTCCCGCATCCTGCGCTTCGGCGGGGCGGGGGGGAGGCCGCTCCAGGTCCTGATCGGCTCGTCGGACATGCGGGGCCGCAACCTGGACCGGCGGGTCGAGGCCCTGGTGGCCGTGCGGGAGCCCGACCTGGCGGCCCGCCTGGTCGAGGTGCTCGACCTGAACCTGGCCGACGACACGAACTCCTGGGAGCTCGGCCCCGGCGGGGAGTGGACCCGGGTCCCGAGTACGACGGGGTTCTCGGTCCAGCGCCGCCTCCAGGAGCTGGCCCTCGAGAGGGCCAGGCGTCGCCGGGAGCCCGACCTCCTCGCCTCGACCCGGCGGGCCTGAGGTCGGTCGTTGGGCGGGGGCCAGGGCCTGCGGCGGGTGCCGGGCGAGAGCGAGCTTATAAAGCTCGACGCGCCGGCGAGCTTCGTCCTGCCGGACCTCACCCGGGTCATCCGCGACGCCGCCGTCACGGTGCTGGCCCCGCGCCAGCTGACCGCCGTCTACTGGGACACCTCCGACCTCGGGCTGGCCCGGGCCGGCGTCACGGTGCGCCACAGGGTGGAGGACGGTGGGCCCGGCAGGTGGACGGTGAGCCTGCCGGGCGGGGGCAACGCCCGGCGCGAGGTGGACGTGGCGGCGGGGAGGGGCGGGGTGCCGGGGGG
>JBOGGR010000214.1:0-1747 GCA_050744025.1 Acidimicrobiales bacterium | reverse complement strand
GCGAAGTACTCGGTCTTGTTGTAGGTCCAGGTCATGTACCACTCGTCGGCCTCCGCCCCGGTCGGCACGGTCTTGGTCAGGTCGGTGACCGTGAGGAGGACCTGGAGGGTCTTGCCGTCGGCGCTCGTCTTGAACGCCCCCTCCAGCAGGGACAGCTGCGGGTCCTTGTTGCCGAGGGTGTCGGTGGCGGTGTGGGGCGGGTTCGTCCACACCGCGCCGCCGGGCGAGCAGGTGGCCGTGCACGGGCTCAGGCCGGGCTGGCCGCAGTCCTGGGGCGGCGGCGGGGTGAGGGGGTTGGTCGGGGCCAGCGTGGTATTACCGGTCGCGTCCTTGCCGAGGTTCGTCACGTCGGGAGCGCCCAGGCCCGACACGTAGTCCCACCCGCTCGCGTCGGCCGCGTTGCGGGGCAGCGAGTCGTAGTAGCCGTTCGAGGTGGTGGGGCTGATGCCGGTGCCCGAGCAGGTGGCCGAGGTGGCGCCGCAGCCGATGTCGAAGAAGTCCTTGACGTCCTCCGTGGAGTTGAGGCCGATCTTGTAGAGAACGGGGTTGGCGAAGCCGAGCGTGTACTGCCCACTGGCGTCGGCCGGTGCCGCCGCCTGGACCCGGGTCCACATGCCCATCCAAAGAGGAGAGGACAGGCTCGTGCCGGCCCCCGCCTGGTCGTTCACGCCGCCCATGGTCACGTCGTAGCCGTTGCTCACCACGTCGCCGGACTGGGCTGCCACGTCCGGGATGCCGCGGCACGGGGTGCCGACGGCGTACGGGGTGCCGTCTGGCATGGAGACGCATGGCTGGTTGTCGAGCAGGGAGATGCCCTTCTGGTAGGCGGGCTCCGCGATGTAGAAGGTGTTGCCCCCTCCGGTGTAGGTCCATGCAGTCTCCTCGGCCCGCTTGGAGTTGGAGGCCGGCGCGGTGGCCGTGCTCGGCGTGCCGTACAGGACCGTGCCGCCGACGCCCACCACGTATGGGCTCGACGCCGGGTAGCTGGTCTCGGGGAAGGCCTCGTTGCCCACGCCGTTGACGTTGACGGGGACGAGCGGGCAGGACGAGCCGGTGTCGCCGGTCGAGGAGAACAGCGTCTTACCCTGGAGGGTGGCCTGCTGGAGGGTGTTCTCGGACGCCTTGGTGAACATCGCGCTGGCTCCGATCGCCCCTCCGGTCACGGCCGTGGTCGGGTCCTCCTCGCACTCCCCGAAGGAGGCGTTCGCCTGGAGCGGCCCGCCCTGGTCGGAGCCCCAGGCCGAGAAGTCCCCCTCGACCGAGGCGTCCGTGAGGTCGTTGGCGAAGTAGAGCGTCTCGCCGTACGCCTTCGGGGACATGCCGGTCGAGGCCTGCATGTCGATGTCCCACTCCCCGTTGCCCGAGGTGTCGGTGAACGTGTCGCCGACCGGGTAGATCGTGATCCGGATCTGGGGCAGGCCATGCTCCTTCTCGAAGGCCCGCAGGTCGGCGAGCACCCCCGACACCGCCCCCTCGCCGAGGACGGCCATCTGCTGGCCCTGGCCGAAGTCGGCGCTGGAGTTGGAGAGGTCCGTGGGCTGGTCGTAGATCGACCACAGGTCCTGGGGCGTGGTCAGCCCGACGCACTGGCCGCCGGCGCACGTGGTCTGGGACGGCTTGGGGGCTGCGGCGCCGTGTGGCGCGCTCGACGGGGGCTTGTGGTCGAAGGTGTGAGCGCCCAGCTTGGAGTTGAGGCCGATGACGCCGTCGATCCCGAGGCCGGCAGGCACGGTCGGGCCGGCGGTGT
>JBOGGR010000213.1:0-1788 GCA_050744025.1 Acidimicrobiales bacterium | reverse complement strand
CCTCCAGGGTCTGGCGCCCGGCCCTCAGGTCGGCGATGGGGAGGTCGCGCTCGGCCAGCCAGGCGGTGAGGGCGGACACGGCGGCCGGGGTGGCCAGGGTGTCGACCCGGTACTCCCCCGGCCTCTCCTCGGCGACGGTGGCAGACAGGGCCGCCCCCAGCTCCGCCACGGCCAGCCCGGCCGGCGCCGCGAACCGGATCTCCTGACCGGCCCCGGCCGCCATCAGCTCGGCGGGGGTCCCCTCGGCGACCATCCGACCGTGGTCGACGATCACGACGCGGTCGGCCAGGCGCTCCGCCTCCTCCAGCTCGTGGGTGGTGAGCAGGACGCAGGTCCCGCGGTCCCGGAGGCCCCGGACCGCCTCCCGGATGGCGAGGCGGCCCAACGGGTCCACCCCGGATGTCGGCTCGTCGAGGAACACCACCCTCGGCCGCCCGACCAGCGCCAGGGCGAGGGACAGGCGCTGCTGCTCGCCGCCCGACAGCCGGCGGAACGGCGTCGTGGCCACGTCCGCGAGCCCCACCTGGAGGAGCAGCGACTCGGGGTCCTCGGCGTCCTCGTAGTAGGCGGCGAACAGGCGGAGGGCCCGGCGGGAGTCGAGCCTCGGGTACGGGCCGCCCCGCTGCAGCATGACCCCGATGAGCGGGGCGAGGGTCCGGTGGTCCGCCTGCGGGTCCAGCCCGAGGACCCGCACCCGGCCTGCGTGGGGACGCCGGTACCCCTCGAGCGTCTCGACGGTCGTCGTCTTTCCGGCGCCGTTGGGCCCCAGCACGGCCAGGACCTGGCCGGCCTCTGCCGAGAGCGAGAGCCCGTCGACCGCGGTGCGGGCGCCGTAGCGCACGACGAGGCCGTCGACCTCGATGGCGGGCCGCTCTACCGCCACGGGCTCGCCGGGAGCGGCCGGGGGCCCGGCTCCACCCGGTCGAAGCCGCAGTAGGGCCGGAGGACCTCGGGCACGACGAGGGCCCCGCCCTCGTCCTGGTAGTGCTCGAAGAGGTACACGAGGGTGCGGGCCACCGCGCACGCCGTCCCGTTCAGCGTGTGGACCGGCCGGGTCGTCCCCCCCGATGCCTGCCCCCCGCCCGGGCGGCACCGGGTCCTGGCCCGCCTGGCCGCGTAGTCGGTGGAGTTGGAGCACGACGTGATCTCCCGGTACCGGCCCTCGGACGGCAGCCAGACCTCGAGGTCGTACTTCTTGGACGCGGCCGCGGCCAGGTCGCCGGCGGCCATGGCCACCACCCGGTACGGCAGGCCCAGGTCCGAGACGATCGACTCCTCGAGGGCGAGCAGGGCCTCGTGCTCCTCGGAGGACCGCCCGGGGTGGGCGTAGGAGAACATCTCGACCTTGTCGAACTGGTGGACCCGGAAGATCCCCCTCGTGTCCTTGCCGTAGGTCCCGGCCTCCCGGCGGAAGCAGGTGGAGAGCCCGGCGTAGCGCAGCGGGAGGTCGGCCTCGTCGAGGATCTCGTCGATGTGCAGCCCGGCCAGGGGCACCTCGCTCGTGCCGACCAGGTAGAGCTCCCGCTCCCCGCCCTCCTCCGCCGCTCCCGTGCCGGCGCTCCCGACGCCGTAGACCTGGGCCCGGTCGGTCGGGAAGAAGCCGGCCGCCTCCATGGTCTCCTCCCGCACCAGGACCGGCGGCGCCACGGGCACGAAGCCCTGGCCCACCAGGCGCCCCGTCACCCACTGGAGCAGGGCGAGCTCCACCAGCACGGCCTCACGCATCAGGAAGGCGAACCGCGAGCCGCTCACCTTGACGCCCCTCGCCGAGTCGACGAGGCCCAGGCG
>JBOGGR010000212.1:0-3877 GCA_050744025.1 Acidimicrobiales bacterium | reverse complement strand
CGCCAGTTCGGGCGAGCAGGGTGCCGAAGTCGGTGTCGGCAGAGACGAGGATTCGATGCTCGGCTCGGGCAAGGTCGAGGACCTCCGGGTCTTTGGCCCGTTGCATCCCGAGGTCGCGGAGGTGGGTTGTTGACCTCGTGACCGGCGTCATCGAGAACGTTGGCGACCTCGATCGAGAGGCACTGGTCGACCAGGAATCTCATGCTCCGCGGCGGAGAGGCAGCTCTCGTTCTTGGACGGCTTCGGCGGCGTAGCGCAGGGCTTGTGTGATGTCGTCGGGCTCGAGGTCGGGGAAGGAGCGCAGGATCGCCGAGGCGTCCATGCCGTCGGCGACCATGCCCACGACGGTGGCAACGGGGATCCTCATGCCCCGAAGGCAGGGCACTCCGCCCATCTGGTCTGGGTCGACGGTGATTCGGTCAAAGGTCATCGATGTGTCCTCCTCGAGGTGATGGGGTCCCAGCCCATGTCGCACGGAATGGGCTATTCCGTGCGACAGGCCTGCATTCACGCCGCTTCGGACTCGTCCGGCGGAAACTGCTTGTCGAACCAGGCGAGGAACTCACTCACCGAGCGGAAGGCCCGGGAGATGCGTTGATGGATCGCTCGCTGATCGTGACCGGGAAGGAACTCTCGCTCGGTCTGGACCCTGCAGCCGCACCCACACCATCCGTCGCCCCCGTGGGGATCCCAGTACCGCACCGGGTTGCGGGTGCGGCTGGGTACCGGGTCGGGCCCATCTACGTAGGTGTCGTAGATGGGATCGCCGATCGCCAGCATCCGACCGTTGATCGCCCGCCGGTCCCCGCAGTTGGTGAAGCCTTCCACCTCCATTGCCCCCCGCACGCGGCCCTGGGCCACGAACAGGACGTACTGCTCACGCTCGGCGCGAGGACCCAGCTTCCAGCAACCCCGGCCAGCCTCGTACAACTCCTCCGGAGACATCCCCGGATACCAACCCGCCTTGGACCTGCCCAGCCCGTCGACGGCAGGGTCGACCTCGTGGGCGGGCTTCAACGTGATGACGATCATGCGACACTCCTCGGTCAAGTCGAGATACCTGCACCCCGGTAGGCCGAGTATAGCTCATACTTCACGGCCGGCCTACGGGTATCGCCCTCCAGGACCGGCATCGTGCCGTGGACACCGAGACGAGCCGATACCGCCACTTTCTGGCCAGTTGTTACCGGAACCCCGGCCTGGACGACCTGGTCGGCCCCCCCCCGAGGCGGCCGGGGTCACGGTCCACTGCCTCGGGGCCCGGAGCCCCTGCCACCTGCGGCGGGCAGGCCGGCTCCGGACCCTCTGGTGGTGGGCCGCTTCGACTCCCGCACACCCACCTGCTCCTGCAGGACCAGCGCGGTGTCGTTTCGCGGTCCCTCCGTCTAGTACCATAGACGGGTGACGAGCAAGGCCCTGCTGCGGCTGCTGACCAGCCGCGAGCTCGGCTGTGTCGTCATTCGGCAGCGAGGCTCGCACGTGATCGTCGAGTGTGGGAAGTGTCGGGCGGTGGTCCCGATGCACGACCGGGATCTGGCTCCTGGCACCTGGGCGGACATCCGATCGGCGCTGCGGCCGTGCTTGGGAGAGAGGTGGTGGATGTGAGCAGGCCCACTTACAGGGTGAGCGTACGGCGCGATCCTGAGGACGACCGCTTCTGGCTTGCCAATGTGGCTGGCGAACCGGGGGCGCACAGCTTCGGGCGATCTCTGGTGGAGGCCAAGCGCAATGCTGTCGAGGTCGTGGCCCTATGGTTCGAGTTGGAGCCCGACGCCTTCGACATCGATTGGGAGATCCAGCTTGGCAAGCTGGGCGGTCCAGTCAGGCAGGCCCGCAAGGCCATGGCCCACGCCGAGGAAGACCGTGGCCGTCGCGACGACGCCGTCCGGGCCCTGACTGCCGCCGGTGTGAGCTATCGCGACGTGGGAGAGCTGCTCGGGATGTCATTCCAGAGGGTGGCGCAGATCGTCAAGGCATCGTGAGCCATTGGCGTGGGCTCTGGGCCTGCACGAGGACGGACCACCGTCGAGGAGTCGATCCCGCCCGAGAGGAAGGGCAGGAGGGCCACGTCGGTCCATGCGCATGCGACGGCGGCCTTCGTCGCGGTCGGGATCTCGCCGCCGAGCTCGACGCCATCGCCCTGCGTTGTGCGGCGCTGCCGCTGCTCGACGACCGGCCGGAGGAGGAGATCCTCGGCTACGACGAGCACGGGTTGCCGGCCTGATGGTCCTCGACACCTCGGCGCTCGTAGCGGTGCTCTTCGACGAGCCCGAGCGGGACGAGCTCGTCCGCAGGATCGCTCTCGCCCCCCGTCGGCTCCTCTCCAGCGCCACCTTGATCGAGTCGTCGATCGTCGTGGAATCCAGGCGCGGCGAGGCCGCCGGCAGGGAGCTCGACCTGTTCCTCCATCGCGCCAAGGTGCAGGTCGTCGCCGTGGACGAGGAGCAGGCCGAGCTGGCGCGCGCAGCGTGGCGACGGTACGGCAAGGGCCGCCACCGGGCCGGGCTCAACTTCGGCGACCTGTTCGCCTACGCCCTGGCGCGCGCCAGCGGCGAGGAGCTGCTCTTCGAGGGCGACGCCTTCTCCAAGACAGACGTTGCCGTGACGTGAGCCGAGCTGACACGCCGGGCCGCGCTCACCACTCGGGGGTGGGCTCCTCGGGCGAAAGGGCCCGGCCCCCGGGCCCTGTCCCGCGGGCCGGCGGCGCCCCGGCCAGCCGGCCCGAGGAGCCCCCGCCTGCTCAGCCGGCCGGGGCCGCGCTCTGGACGAGGTCCCGGACGACGGCGACGGCCTCGGTGATGTCGCCGGTACGCAGGCGGTAGCACGTGGACCCGGCGACGACCCGGCCCACCAGCTCGAGGCCGGAGGGGCCGAGCGAGGCGAAGTTGAACGAGTTGGTGATCATCCCGACGACCGCCTCGGCCCGGCCGACCGGCTCGAGGGTGGTGGGAGACCCCACGACGTACTCGGGGAAGACCACGTGGCCGACGGGGCAGGGGCCGCCCACCGCACCTGGCCGGAGGTCGTCGGGGGGGACGTGGCGCTTCTCCCGGCCTGGGACGTCCAGCTCGGTCGGGAGGCGGCTGGCCAGGCCCGGGAACAGATCGATGGAGGCCGGCGCCATCCACAGCGCCCTCGGGAACGGGACGAGGCCGGCGGTCTGCGGGTCGATCAGGGCCAGCTCGTCGGTGAGGTAGGCGCAGCCGGCCCGGGTCAGGCCGGCCGCCAGCGTCGACTTCCCGGACCCGGAGGGGGCGGGGAGAAGGACCGCCCGGTCCTGCCACGAGACGGCGCCGGCGTGGAGGGCCAGGCTCCTCGCGCGAGCTATGGCGGCCTGGGTGACTTCCCACAGTATGTGGTCGACGGTTGCGGTCAGGTCAGCCCCGGTGATGTGCTCCTTGCCGTCCCAGGACGCGCTCCAGGTGTCAGGGGTCTCGGGGTGCCGGGTGATGTCGTAGGTGGTGACGGCTCCGTCCGGCGTCGCTGCATCGACTCGAAATGGCATCAGGTACCGCTCCAGCAGCGTGCCCACCTCCGTCGCGCTCGCCCGCACCCGGAAGGCGAAAGGGCCGGCGAGGTAGTCCCAGTCGGTCGGGCTGGAGGCCATCGGCGCTCACTGTACGGCGCCGTGGCCCGCGGGCCGGCGATGGGCCGGGGCGATACCCGTCGCCTACGGGTGATGACGTAGGAATTTTCACGCGGTTGTCGTAGGTCACGCCCGACGGAAGTCCGTACCATGAAGCCCAGACCGGCGGCACTGGCGTCCCTGGCGAGACCATCTCGCCCGCTCGACCCGTCGACAGGAAGGGGAGGAAATGTCAGACGACATCGAAGAGGGCGGTCCCCGCCACATCTCACGGCGCACCCTGATCAAGGG
>JBOGGR010000211.1:0-1860 GCA_050744025.1 Acidimicrobiales bacterium | reverse complement strand
CCCTCCGCCGGCGGCCTGCCGGCGGTCGCCCGGCCGGCGGGGTCCCCGTCCGCCGGGGCCCGCTCCGCGAGAGCCAGCAGGTCCAGGATCTCGGCGACGAGGTCGTCCACCCTCCGATGGGTCGTGTCGATGACGATCGCCCCGGGAGCGACGCCGAGCGGGGAGGCTGCCCGGGTGGAGTCGTCCCGGTCCCGCCGGGCCAGCTCGGCGGCCACGGCCTCCACGTCCAACGGGCCCGGGGCCCCGGTCGGGCCCGGGGCACCCGTCCGGCCCGCCTCCGTGCCGGTCGCCTCCGTGCCGGTCGCCTCCGTGCCGGCCAGCTCCGCCGCCCGCCGCCGTGCTCGCTCCGACTCCGAGGCGGTGACGTACAGCTTGAGGTCGGCGTCGGGACAGACCACGGCTCCGATGTCCCGTCCCTCGACCACGCCCCCGCCCCGCGCCCGGACCCATGCCTGCTGGCGGGCGACCAGCTCGGCTCTCACGCCGGGGTGGGCGGCCACGACCGACGCCGCCCTGGTGACGTCTGGCGTCCGGACGGAGCCGCTGACGTCCACCCCGCCCAGGTCCACCCGGGCCCCGCTGACCCGGACGTCCATGCCGCGGGCCAGCTCCTCCACTCCTGCGGCGTCGCCTGGGGCCACGCCGGCATCCAGGGCGGCGAGGGCTACCGCCCGGTACATGGCTCCCGTGTCCAGCCGCTCGACCCCGAGACGGTCGGCCAGCGCCGCGGCCAGGGTCGACTTCCCCGAGCCGCCGGGCCCGTCGATAGCGACCGTCAGCATGCGGGGCCCATCCTCGCCCACGCCAGGCCGAGCCGCCGGGCATCGTCCCAGAAGGCCGGATAGGTCTTGGTCACGCAGCCGGGGTCGTCGACGATTATCCCCGGCACCCGGCCACCCAGGGCGGCGAAGGCCATCGCCATGCGGTGGTCATGATACGTGCGGACGATCGCCGGGCCCCGAGGTTTGCCGCCGTGGACGACCAGCGTGTCGTCGCCTGCCTCGGTGAAGATCCCCACCCGAGCCAGCTCTGCAGCCACAGCGGCCACCCGGTCCGTCTCGTGGTGGCGGGCTACCCCCACCCCGCAGAGGACTGAGCGCCCCTTGGCGAGGGAGGCGAGCACGGCGACGGTCGGGAGCTGGTCGGGCATGGCCCGCAGGTCGGCGCGGATCGGGTCCAGCCGCTCGGGGCCGGTCACGACCACGGCGTCAGGCCCCTCCTGGCGACAGTCGCACCCGAGCCGGGTCAGCACCTCGAGGATCCCGAGGTCGGGCTGGTCACCGGCCCCGGTCAGGTTGGTGACCATCACCGCTCCCCCTGTGGCCGCGCCCAGGGCGAGGAGGTGGGCGGCAGCGCTGGCGTCCCCGGAGATGTCCTCGACCCGGCCGCGGTAGGCCCTCCCGGCGGTCACGACGATGGCGTCGTCCCGGCGCTCGACCTCGGCTCCCCAGCGGCGCATGAGCGCCAATGTCATCTCGACATATCCGCCCGCTCCCAGCCGGAGGGGGGTCACCTCGATGTCGGCGCCGGCGCAGGGGCCGACCAGCAGCAGCGCCGTGACGAACTGGCTGCTGGTGGACGCGTCCACCGATACCCGGCCACCGCCCGGCCGGCCCGGCCCAACGAGCACGGGAGGGCGCCCACCGGGTGCCGCCACGTCGCACCCGAGCGCCCGCAGGGCCTGGACGAGGGGCCCCACCGGCCGGGCCAGGAGGGCCGGCCTGCCGGTAAGGGTCACCCTCCTGTCACCGAGGGTGGCAACCGCGGTGAGGAAGCGAAGCGTCGTCCCCGAGAGCCCGGCGTCGATCACGGCCCCGGCTCCGCCGGCGTCGCCGCTGCCCCCGCCTGCCCCGCCGGCGC
>JBOGGR010000210.1:0-22823 GCA_050744025.1 Acidimicrobiales bacterium | reverse complement strand
CGCCGGCACTGGCAGCGTCCCCTCACGAAACCAGCGGTAGGCGGTCTGGGGATGAACGCCCTGGCGCCGCGCCCACTCCGTCAGATTCACCACCGCAGCGTATCACTCGATCACTCGTACGCTCGGTACCACTCACTATCGTGCCAACGGGTTGCCTACCCCTCGATCGGCGATCTCGTCGACCAACGTCGCGGGCAGGTCGACCAGGGCGCCCACTTCCTCTGCAGAGACGAAACGACCCACCTCGTCCCGCTTGGCAACGATCCGCTCGGCCAGGATGGGGCTGATCTCGAGGTAGGTCGCCAGCTCCGGGGCACCACTGTGGTTCAAGTCGATGACGCCCCAGTCGGCGCCCGTCCCTGGGCGCCCGAGCCTGGCCTCCCTGGCCAGGGCGGGGTCCCGTTGGACCAGCGTCTTGGCGGCGGCCCGACGCTTCAGGCGCTTGCGGGCTGCCACCAGGTCCGGTTCGAACAGCCAGTCCTCGGCGTCCCGGATCCGCGCGAACGTGAGCAGGAGGTGCGCTCCTCCACAGACCCAGACCACCACGAGGAGGATGCCGGCCAGCGTGGCCCAGATGCCGGCGAAGAAGGACAGAGCCACTACGAGCCCGGCCAAGGCCCCGTAGCAGATGGCGCAGGCCTCCAGGGTCGGGGATCGCTGCCGTCGGGCCAGGTAGGCAAAGCCAGCCCAGGTGGTCATCCCGAGGGGCATGGCCCACCAGAGGACGTCTGGGGACAGCCTCCGGGAGGGCATGGCAGTCCTCCTCGGGGCCCGGAGCGTTGGAGGTGTGGTCATGGGCTCATTGCTCCCAGCGCGCAAGCGTTCTTCTCGGACCGAAGCGTCACTTTTCCAAGGACCGCTGGGAGCCCGGCCGGGGGTCATGGGCTACGAGTCGCGGCGGGCGTCCCTAGCCTCCTCCTTGGAGACGAAGGCACAGGGCCCGGGGTGGCGAGCCGGCCGGATGCAGGTGCGGCCGGAGCGTAGATCGGTCATGCCGCAGAGATGAGCCCGAGCCACGCCCTCGTCCACGTTGGCGTTGTGGACCTCCGGTCGGTCGTCAGGCTCGTCGTCCATCGGATCCTCCCTCCTGAGCCGGCCCTTGCCCACCTCCAAGGGGCGAGGGCGCCAGGCCTCCCGGCCCCTCGGACTCCGTGACCAGCCCCTCCGCGTGTCCTAGCGAGGCCCGCGGAACGGGCGGAGCGGACCTACCCCTCGGCCGGAGAGCCGAACCTCCCACGGTCGAAGAGCCTCGTCTCACCGGATCGAGAAGGCCAGCGCCCCCCCGAGGCAGGCGACGCCGATCACGATCCAGGTCACGTAGTCGTTGACCACACCGCTCTGGAAGCGCCGGATCGGCCCGACCAGGCCGAGCCCGGGCTCGAAGCCCCGGTGCAGCACGGGTAGGCGTCGCCAGTAGAGGGAGAGCAGGGCGAGCACGACGGCGCCGGCCGCCGAGCCCACCCCCGTCGCCACGTCGGATACCGTGATCCCGGTGTCCTCGGCCGCCGCGATGGCGACGGGGTGGGCGACGTGGGCGCCGTAGAGCACGGTGGCGTTGTAGGCGCCCTGGTCCTGGAAGCGGACGGCGCCGGCCTGGAGGGCCGGCCCGAGGTGGGGGAGCAGGCCCACGGCGATGGCGAGCGCCACCAGCACGGCGGGGGGCAGGATCATCGTGAGCGGGGTGCGCCCCTTGGCGGCGTCGGTCTCCGAGCGCTCCTCCTCCGCCTCCTCGGCCATGCGCGGGTCCTCGGACGGGGCGTCACCGAGGCCGTAGAAGACGCCCCCGGCGACCCGGAGCACGGCGCCGCCGACGAGGATGGAGGAGATGACGAGGACGGCGGTGATCCACGCCATGCCGTGGGCGTAGCCGCTCTCCTCTATCCACCCCTTGCCGAGGAAGGTGGCGAAGGGGGGCAGGTCGGCCAGGCCCAGGCCGGCCAGCGCGAACACCGCGCCGGTGACCCGCAGGTGCCTGGCCCGGCCGTGCAGCCAGGTCTCGTTGATCGAGCCGAGGCGGTGCAGGACGATGCCGGTGCAGAGGAAGAGGGCGGCCTTCACGAGGCCGTGGCCGATCACGTAGGCGGCCGCGCCTGCGAGGCCCAGCGGCGTGAGGAGGGCGATGCCCATGAGGAACATGCCGGCGTGGCTGATGGTGGAGAAGGCGAGCATCCGCTTCAGGTGACGCTGGCGGAAGCAGAACAGCGCGCCCACGACGGCGGTGAGCACACCCATCGCGAGGAGGGCGTTGGTGATGGTGGCCCGGTGGCCGAGGGCGTCCCCGAACATCGACCAGTACACGCGGGCCACGCCGTACAGCCCGAGCTCGACCATGGCCCCGGAGAACAGCACGCACACCGGGGTGGGGGCCACGGCCTCGGCATCCGCGGTCCAGAAGTGGAACGGCACGATCGAGGCCTTGACGAGCAGCCCGGAGACGATGAGCACGAAGCCGGCCACCACCAGCCCGTCGGGGCGATGACCGGCCAGGGCCCGGCCGATCTGGGCCATGTTCAGGGCGCCTGTGCGCCCGTAGACGAGGGCTATGCCCGACAGCGACAGGTACGCCCCCACGCTGTTCGTGATGGCGAAGTTGAGCGCTCCCTGGATCGGGCCCTTCTCCTCGGGCCGGTAGGCCGTGAGGGCGTAGGCCGCCACCCCCATGAGCTCGAAGAACACGAACAGGTCGAAGACGTCGCCCGTCAGGCAGAACCCCACCATGCCGGCCAGGAAGATCAGCATGAGGGCGTGGTAGTAGGTGGCCACCCGCTCGAAGTAGCGCCAGGAGAAGATCATGGCTGCGGTGACCAGCAGGCCGGCGAGGGACGCCAGCCCGGCGCTCAGGGGCCCCACGGCGAAGTCGATCCCGAGGGCGATCCCGTGGGAGGGCCTGAAGCCGGCGAACCAGTAGACGGCCTGCCCCCCGGCGGTGCCGAGCATGATCGTCATGACCATGGTCGTTACGCCGGCGGCGGTGAGGACGGCGACTGCGTCGAGCACCCGCCTCGCTCTTCGGAACAGCGGACCGAGCGCCGAGACCCCCGCGGCCACCATCAGGGGGACGACGACGACCAGGGGCAGGAGCGGGTCCACCGGAGCGGCCCGGTCTAGCCCTGGAGCTTCCTGAGCTCCTCGGGGTCGAGCGTCCCGAAGCGCTTGTGGGCCTGGACGGCGAACGCCAGGAGCAGGGCCGTCACGGCCGCCTCGACCACCACGTCGGTGAGCGCCAGGGCCTGGACGACGGGGTCCACGGCCGGGGTGTGCAGCGGGATGTCGGAGAAGAAGGGGGCCGCCGCCCCGGTCTTGTAGCCCACTGCGAGGAGGAGGACGTAGGTGGACGACTGGGCGACGATGAGGCAGACGATCTGGTGCACGAGGTGGCGGCTCGTGACGAGGCCGTAGAGGCCCACGGCAAGGATCCAGGCGGCTACGACGAAGGGGAAGATCTGCATCACGGGCTCCAGTCGCTCAGGGTGACCGTCGGATGATCAGGGTCTGCTCCAGCAGCTCGGCGACGATGAGGACGAAGGCAGCGGTCACCTCGATGCCCACGAAGAAGCTGATGAGGGCGATGGTCCCCGACGAGTCCACCGACCCTGGCATGCGGCCGAGGGGCAGGATGTTGGTGAGGTAGGCGAAGCCGAGGCCGAGCGCGGCGACGCCGATGGCGGCGAAGCTCCCAGCGCCGACCGCCTCGACAGCGTCGGCCAGGCTGGTCGGGCTGATCCGGCGGAGGGCGAGGAACTGCCCGGCCAGGTAGATGAGCACGAAGGCGGTGGCGAGGATCAGGCCGCCCTGGAACCCCCCTCCCGGGCTGACCTGGCCGTGCGAGACGATGTACCAGCCGAGCACCAGGGTCGGCCCGGTGAAGGCCAGCGTCGTCAGGCGGACGGCGTCGCTCGTGGCCGCCACGTCCCGGTCCCGCGCCTCGTCCAGGGGGGAGCGCTCCCGCTCCTCCCTGAGGTGGCGCAGCACGACGCTCATCCCGGTGGCGGCGCCGAAGAGGATGAACTCCTCGCCGACGGTGTCGAATCCCCGGTACTCGAAGTTCACGGCGGACACGATGTCGGTGGCGTGGGTCCGGGCCGTGCCCACCGCGTTCAGGATGTCGCCGTACGGCCCGGGGTAGTGGCCGAAGCCGGGGAGCCCGACCAGGCCCCACAGGTAGAAGGCGAGGAGCCCGGCCATGCCGGCCAGGAAGACCCAGCGGCGCTGGCCCGGGGTCACTCCTCGGCCCTCCTCACCTTGGCCAGGGTCAGGAGGATGAGCAGGGGCAGGACCACGGCGCCCACCGTCAGCTCGGAGAGGGAGACGTCCGGGGCCTGGAAGGCGAAGAAGGCGACGGCGAGCAGCACCCCGTAGATGCCGAGGAGGACGACCTGGCGGACCGGCGCCCGCATCAGCACCACCCCGGTGGCGCCGGCGGCAACGAGGCAGAGGAGCGCGACCTGGAGGGCTGTCGTGAAGCCCCCCGAGGCGCTCACGGCTCCTCCCCCTCCTCGCCGCCGGGCGCCCCGCCGGTCCGGCCCGGGCGCCAGTCCCCCTTCTCCCGGATGCGGGCGGCCCGGATCGTGGCGTGGCCGACGACGGGGCCGGCGATCACCACGAACAGCAGGGCCAGCCACGTCTCGGTGGTGCTCTCGGCGTAGCCCTCCTGGACCAGCACGGCCAGGGCCACCAGGGCGGGGGCGACGATGGCGGCCGGCCCCACGAAGTGCATCTTCTGGTACACGTCCCGCATGACGAGGACGCCGAGCGACGAGGCCAGCACTACCGCCACGGCCAGGCCGAGCAGGATGTCGGAGAAGACGTCCCTGACGATCAAAGCCAGCGCTCCAGGACCCGCACGAGGACCAGGCCGCTGCCCGGCAGCAGCACGGCCAGGACCACCGCGAGCTCGAACTCGCCCGGCCGCCCGAAGCCCTGGGACAGGAGGACCAGGACCATCACGACGATGGCGCTCACGAGCTGGTAGGCGACGACGGCCTCCATGATCCGGCCCCGCCAGGCCACGATCCCGCAGGGCACGACCCCGACGAGCATGGCGATGGCGGCAGCCACGAAGCCGTTCATGGACTTCCCTCCCTCTGGCCGGTCGAGGCCGGCTGGTCGTCTCCCGGCACGACCAGGCGGTGGACGACCATGACGCCGCCCGCTTCGTCGATCCCGAGGGAGAGCGTGTTGGGGGCGACGGACGCCCCCATCACCATCAGGGCCCGGCGGGTGACTCCCTCGGCTGTGTCGTCCCCGTACGCCTCGGGGACCTCGGCGAAGCCGCTGGCCGGCTCGATGCCGTGCACGAGGCGGTCCCACAGGGCCCGGAAGACGGTGACGGTGTCCTTCAGCACCTGCCAGGGCAGGCGGAGCGCCGGCTGCACCCACTCGATGCGCATACGGAACCTCGTGGCCGCCTGGTACTGGACCGCCTCGGCCAGGAACGCCCCCAGGGCGGCGGCACCGGCCCCGGCCAGCAGCTCGGCCAGGGCGATGGAGTCGTCCAGCAGGACCCAGAACGCCATGAGGACGGTCCACCACACCAGCCAGGACCCGATCCTGCGGACGAGGGGCTCCTCCTCCTGGCGGCGCCGGGGGCCGCCGCCGCCGGCCAGAGGGCCACTCAGCTCCCGCATCGGGGGACGACCTTCGACCTCGCCACCGGTCGTCCTCATCCCCCACCGCGGTCCCCGGCAAACCGCCCAGGAGGCCGGCCGCCGTGCGGTCCAGCATGAGAGGCCCCGCAGTGGGTAGGTTCAGCGTCGATGCGCGTGCTCCTCGTCCACCCCGGCGTCCTCATGTACTCGGAGATCTTCCTGCGCCTGGAGCCCCTCGGGCTCGAGCGGGTGGGCTCGGCGCTCCGGGACCGGGGCCACGAGGTGCGGATGGTGGACCTCCAGGTGTACCCGGAGGGCGCCGTCCGCCGGGCTCTGGCCGACTGGCGCCCCGAGGCCGTGGGGTTCGGCCTCAACTACCTGGCCAACGTGCCCGAGGTCGTCGACCTCGCGAAGGAGGTCAAGGCGGCCCTGCCGGAGTGCCTGGTCTTCGTGGGCGGCCACAGCGTGTCCTTCGTGGCCGAGCAGGTCCTCCAGCACGCCGAGGGGGCGATCGACGTGGTGCTGAAGGGCGAGGGGGAGACGGCGGCCCCGGCCCTCCTCGACGCCGCGCCCGACCGGGCCTTCGGCGAGGTGCCAGGGGCGGTGTCCGCGGAGGGCCTCGGGCCCCCGCCCCTGATGCTCCACGACCTCGACGACCACCTGCCGGCCCGGGACCTCGGTGGGCGGCGGCGGCGTTACTTCATCGCCGAGCTGGAACCGGCAGCCTCCGTCGAGTTCACCCGGGGCTGCCCGTGGGACTGCTCGTTCTGCAGCGCCTGGACCTTCTACGGGCGCAGCTACCGCAAGCTCTCCCCCGAGGCCGCGGCCGAGGACCTGGCCCGGGTGAAGGAGCCCGGCGTCTTCATCGTCGACGACGTCGCCTTCATCAAGGCGGAGGACGGCGACGAGATCGCCCGGCTCCTGGAGCGCCGCAGGATCCGCAAGGAGTACTACCTGGAGACCCGCTGCGACGTGCTGCTGCGCAACGAGGAGGTGTTCCGCCGCTGGCAGCGCCTGGGCCTCACGTACATGTTCCTCGGCCTCGAGGCCCTCGACGAGGACGGGTTGAAGGCCTTCCGCAAGCGGAGCACGACCGACGTCAACCTCCGGGCCCTGGAGGTGGCGCGGAGCCTGGACCTGAACGTCGTCATCAACATCATCGCCGACCCGGACTGGGACGAGGCCAGGTTCGCGTTCGTGCGGGAATGGGCGCAGAGCGTGCCCGAGATCGTCAACATCTCGATCCAGACCCCGTACCCCGGGACCGAGACGTGGTTCACGGAGTCGCGGCGGCTGACGACCCTCGACTACCGCCTGTTCGACATCCAGCACGCCGTCCTGCCGACCCGGCTCCCGCTGCACACCTTCTACCAGGAGCTCGTGAGGACCCAGTCGGTCCTCGCCCGCAAGCATCTGGGGGTGGCCGCCCTCGGCCAGGCCGCCGGGGTGGTGGCCCGCCACCTCCTGCGGGGCCAGACCAACTTCGTGCGGATGATCTGGAAGTTCAACCGGGTCTACAACGCCGACCGCCAGTGGGCCGACCACTCGATGCCGGTCCGCTACGAGATGCCGGCGCCGCCGGAGCACGCTCTCGTCCCCCCCGAGCGCCAGAGCCTCTACGTGCACGTGCCCGTCCGCGGGAAGCGGCCCGCTACCCCTGGCCGGTCACCTGTCCCCAGCTCGTCCCCAGCAGGCGGCGGGTCTCGGTCTCCAGCTCCGCCGGGGTGACGGCGCCCACGGCGGTCACCGTGCCGTCCGAGTCGACGAAGACGTTGGTGGGCACACCGCGGATGCCCAGGAGCCGCGCGTAGTCACCGGCCTCGTCCACGAGCACGGGGCCGGCGACGCCCCAGATCTGGCAGAAGTCCTGTGCCTCCGTGCGGGCCCCGACGCCCTCCCACTCGTTCACCAGGATGATCTCCAGGCCGGACCGGCTGGTGCGCCGGCGCAGGTCCTCGATGACCGGCGCCTCCGCGTTGCACGGTCCTCACCAGCTGGCGAAGAAGTTGATGATGTACTTCCGCTCCGCCCACTCGTGGCTGTGACGGAGCTTGCCCGAGTGGAGCTCGGGGAGGCAGAAGTCGGGCAGGCGCCGGCCCACGATGGGATGGACGGCATCGCCGATCCGGGAGTCGGGAGGCCCCGTGGTCAGGTCGTCGACGACGCTCAGGGAGCCGCTGCCGGCGTTGGCCACGAGCAGGCGCCGCGGGTGGGTGGGGTGCACGGCGACGCCGCCCGGCCCGCGGCCCACGGGGATGCGCGCCCACTCGGTGCCGTCCACGCCGAGCACGCTCAGGGTGCCGTCCCCCCTGTTGCCGACGTAGATGCGGTCCCCGGCCGGGCCGGCGGCCAGCCCGACCGGGGCGTTGGGCACGATCAGCTCGCCCGTCACCTCGCCGCTCAGGGCGTCGATGCGGGCCACGGTGCTGGCGAGGGAGTTGACCACGTAGACCTCGTCGAGGCAGGGGTTGACCGCCACCGCGCACGCGCCCTCGCCGACGGGGATCCGCCCAACGGCCTCGTTGGTCGAGGTGTCGACCACCGTGACGGACCGGGACAGGAAGTTGACGCAATAGGCCCGCCCTCGACGGGTGTCCACGGCCACGGCGCCCGCCCCCAGCTCGGCCGGGACGGTGGCCACCACCTCGAGGGAGTCGGTGTCGATGACCGTCATGGTCGAGCTCATCGTGTCCCCGCAGTAGAGGCGGCGCGCCTCCTGGTCGAGCCCCAGGCCCGCCGGGTAGGAGCCGACGGCAACGGTCCCTGTCACCTCCTCGCTGGCGGCGTCGACCACCGACACCTGGTCCGAGCGGGCGTCCGCGGTGAACAGCCGGCCGGAGGGCTCGTCGTAGACGATGTCGATCGGCTCCCGGCCGACCCCGATCCGGCCCGTCACGACCATGCCGTCCAGGTCCACCACGGTGACGGCGTTGGAGCGCGAGCAGGCGACGTAGGCCCGCTCCAGGGGGCCGCCGACCACGACGCCCTCCGGGTCGAGGCCCACGTCGACGTGACCGACGCGGCGGTGGTCGGCGCCGCCTTGCACTGGACCGTTCTACCTTGCCGGGGGCGCCCGGGAACAATCGGCGACGCTAGGCTCGGGCCGCATATCGGCAGGTGGGGGTCGCGGTGCGCTGTGAACGGTGTGACACGGACAATCCGGGCACGAACAGGTTCTGCGAGGAGTGCGGCGGGGCCTTGGGGACGGTCTGCCCGAGCTGCGGGGCCCCCACGGGCGCTGCCAAGCGCTTCTGCGGCGACTGCGGAGCGCCGCTCACTCCCTCGCCGTCACCAGCGGCGCCGGCCCACCTCCACGCGGACGGCCGGCCGCCCCGGGCCGCCGGCGGCTCGGTGGCCGAGAGGCGCATGTGCTCGGTGCTGTTCTGCGACCTCGTGGGCTTCACGCCGCTCGCCGAGTCGAGGGACCCCGAGGAGGTGCGCGAGCTGCTCTCGCGCTACTTCCACGTCGCCAGGACTGTCATCGACCGCTACGGCGGGACGGTGGAGAAGTTCATCGGGGACGCGGTGATGGCCGTGTGGGGAGCGCCGGTCGCGGCGGAGGGGGACGCCGAGCGGGCGGTGCGGGCGGGGCTGGAGCTGGTCGAGGGCGTGGCCGAGCTCGGCCGGCAGGCCAGGGTGGCGGACCTGGCGGCCCGGGTGGGGGTGGTGACCGGCGAGGTCGCTGTCACCGCCGGGCGGGCGGACGAGGGCCTCGCCGGCGACACGGTCAACACCGCCTCCCGCGTCCAGGGCGCCGCGGAGCCGGGGAGCGTGCTGGTCGACGAGACAACCTGGCGGCTGGCTCGCAGCGCGGTCGCCTTCACCTCGGCCGGGGACCACGTGCTCAAGGGCAAGGCCGCCCCACTGTCGCTGTGGCGGGTGGAGCGTGTGGTGTCAGGGGTCGGCGGGTACCAGCGGGTGGACGGCCTGGAGGCGCCGCTGGTGGGCAGGGACAGCGAGCTGCGGCTGGTGAAGGAGCTGTTCCACGCCTGCTGGGACCGCCGCTCGCCGCGGCTGGTGTCGATCACCGGCCCCGCCGGCGTGGGCAAGTCCCGCCTCTCCTGGGAGTTCGAGAAGTACATCGACGGGCTGGCCGGGACGGTGTACTGGCACAGGGGCCGCTGCCTCTCCTACGGGGACGGCGTGGCCTTCTGGGCCCTCGGGGAGATGGTGCGGGCCCGCCTCGGCATCGCCGAGGAGGACCCGACCGGGCTGGCGGCCGACAAGCTGGACAGCGGCCTGGCTCGCTGGGTGATCGACGCGGGGGCGCGGGAGTACGTCCGGCCCCGGCTGGCCCGCCTGCTCGGGGTCGAGAGCCCCGGCGCGGAGACGCTCGGGCGCGAGGAGCTGTTTGCCGGCTGGCGGCTGTTCTTCGAGCAGCTCGGCACGGACGCCCCCGTGGTGCTCCTGGTGGAGGACCTCCACCACGCGGACGCAGGCCTCCTCGACTTCCTCGAGCACCTGCTGGACTGGGCACGCGACGTGGCCGTGTTCGTGCTGACCCTGGCCCGCCCGGAGCTGGCCGAGAGACGCCCGGGATGGGGGGCGGGCCGCCGCAACGGCACGGCGCTCGCGCTGGAGCCGCTCGGCGGGGGGGCGATGGCGGAGATGATCGAGGGGCTCGTCCCCGGGATGCCAGAGCAGGCCAGGACGGCCATCGCCGCCCAGGCCCAGGGTGTGCCGCTCTATGCCGTGGAGACGGTGCGGATGCTCGTCGACCGGGGGGTCGTCCAGACCACGGACGGGATCCACCGCCTGGTGGGCGACGTGGAGGGGCTGGCGGTGCCGGACAGCCTGCAGACGCTGCTGACCGCCAGGCTGGACGCGCTGGACCCCGATGCCCGGCGACTGGTGGCCGACGCGGCCGTGCTGGGCGGCAGCTTCCCTGCGGAGGCGCTGGTCGCCGTCTCGGGCCTGCCGGGGGAGCGGGTGCGCGAGCTGCTCGGCGAGCTGGTGCGCCGCGAGGTCCTGGCGGTGCGGGCCGACAAGCTGTCCCCGGAGCGGGGCCAGTACGCCTTCGTGCAGGCCCTCGTTCGCCAGGTGGCCTACGACACCTTGTCGCGCCGGGAGCGCAAGGCCCGCCACCTGGCGGTCGCCGCCCACCTGGCCCGCGCCTTCCCGGACGGCGGGGAGGAGGTGTCGGAGGTGATCGCCGGGCACCTGCTCGACGCGCTGACGGCGGTACCTGACGACCCAGACGTCGAGGACCTGCGGGGCCAGGCCCTGGGCGCCCTGGTCCGGGCCGGCCAGCGGGCGGAGCGCACCGGGGCCCCGGCCACCGCCGCCCGTGCCTACGCAAGGGCCGCCGAGCTGAGCGAGCAGGCCGGCACGGCCGAGGCGGACGCGGTCGCCGCGGGCCTGTGGGAGCAGGCGGGGGGGGCGGCGCGGATCGCCGCCGACGACGTTGGCGGACAGCGGCACTACGAGCGGGCGGTGGAGCACTACCTCCGCCACGGCCGGGCCCGGGACGCCGCCCGTGCCAGCGGCGAGCTCGGGGGGGCGCTGCGCCGCCAGGGCCGCCACGAGCAGGCTCGCGGCGTCCTCCGCGACGCCCTGGTCGTGCTGCGGCCCCGGCCCGACGTGGACACCGTGACGGTCCTGGGCCACCTCGCCGCCCTGGAGATCTTCTCCGGCGCCGCCGAGGAGGCCGACCGGCTGGCCCGCGACGCGCTCGGCCTGGCCCAGACCCTCGACCTGGCCGACGCCGTCTTCACCGACCTGTTCACGATCCTCGGCATCGGCCTCGTCATCCGCTCCCGCCCGGTGGAGGCGGTCGTCGTACTCGACGAGGCAGCCCGGCGGGCCGAGGCGGCCCAGGACGGGCTCCGGGCCGGCCGTGCGCTGCTCAACCTGTCCAACCTGCTCCTCGCCAGCGACCCGGCCGCAGCCGTGGCGGCGGCGCGACGCGCCGTCGACCACGCCCGGCGGGCCGGGGCCCGGAACGAGATGGGGACCGCCGCGGCCAACCTCGTGCAGGCCCTGGTGCTCGCTGGCGAGTGGGACGCCGCCGCCGGCGCCCTGGAGGCCTCGGCCACCGACGGCCTGACAGACCGCCCAGACGTGGCGTCGATGGGGGTGCTGCTGGCCGTGCTGCGCGGCGAGCCCCCGGAGCTGGCCGCCGAGGTCCGCCGCGTCTGGGGCGCCTCGGAGGACGTCCAGGACCGCGCCGGGCTGGCGCTGAACGAGGCGCTCGTGGCTGCAGGTCGCGGGGACCACGGCGCCGTCCTCCGCCATGCCGGCGAGGCCGTGCGCCTGGGCGAGGACTTCGGCCCCGCCGCCGACGCGGTGCGGCTCGGCTGGGCGATGGCCGCCGACGCCGCCCTCGCCCTGTCGGACCTGGACGAGGTGGCCCGGCTCCTGGACTGGCTCGACAACCATCCAGCCGGCCACCTCCCACGCCTCGTGCGGGCCGAGCGCTCCCGCATCCACGCCCGCCGGCTCGCCGCCGCCGGCGACCCGGCCGCCGGCGCCGCCTTCGACAGCGCCATAGCCGCCTTGCGGGCCTGCGGCTCGCCGTACCACCTTGCGGTGGGGCTGGTCGACCAGGCCGATCACCTGGGGGCCGTGGGCCTCCACGACGCCGCCGGCACCGCGGCCACGGAGGCACGGCGCATCGCCGACCGGCTCGGCGCCGCCCCGCTCCGGGCCCGGGCCATTGCCGTCCTCGATCCCGGGACGCCTGCAGGCGCTCCCCCGGCAACGACGGTCCTCTCGGCCGGTTGAGCCCGAACCTCCCCAAGGAGACGCCATGACCCTCCAGACCGCCCCTGACGGCGTCGACGTCGTCGCCCCCGCCGGCGGCCTGCCTGCCGCTGCCCCGGCCGTCCTCACCGCCGAGGCCCTGGCCTTCGTGGCCGGCCTGCAGCGGGAGTTCCGGGGACGGCGTGCCCAGGTGCTGTCGGACCGGGAGGAGCGCCAGGCCCACCTGTCGGCCGGCGGCACCCTCGAGCTCCTCCCGGGGACGGCCTCCGTGCGCGACGGCGACTGGCGGGTAGCCCCGGCCCCGGCCGACCTGGCCGACCGCCGCGTGGAGATCACCGGGCCCACCGAGGCCAAGATGCTGATCAACGCCCTCAACTCGGGCGCCAACGTCCACATGACCGACTTCGAGGACGCCAACGCCCCCACGTTCGACAACATGGTGCAGGGCCAGGCGAACATCGTCGAGGCGATCGAGCGCCGGCTCACCTTCGAGAGCCCCGACGGCAGGGAGTACAGCCTGGTGGAGGACCCGGCCGTGCTGATGGTCCGGCCCAGGGGGTGGCACCTGCCCGAGAAGCACGTCGTGGTCGACGGGGAGGCGATGTCGGGGAGCCTGTTCGACTTCGGCCTGTGCCTGTTCCACTGCGCCCGCCGGCTCCAGGAGCGCGGGAGCGGCCCCTACTTCTACCTGCCGAAGCTGGAGAGCCACACCGAGGCGAGGCTTTGGAACGACGTGTTCTGCGCGGGGCAGGACGCCCTCGGGATCCCCCGGGGCAGCATCCGCGCCACCGTGCTCGTCGAGACGATCTCGGCCGCCTTCGAGATGGAGGAGATCCTCTACGAGCTGCGGGACCACTCGGCCGGCCTCAACGCCGGGCGGTGGGACTACATGTTCTCCCTCATCAAGAAGTTCCGGGCCCGGGGCGCCGAGTACCTCCTACCGGACCGCAACGCCGTGACGATGACCGCGCCGTTCATGCGGGCCTACACCGAGCTCCTCGTGAGGACTTGCCACCGCAGGGGGGCCCACGCCATCGGCGGCATGGCGGCCTTCATCCCCTCCCGGCGGGACCCTCGGGTCAACGAGGCGGCGCTCGGGAAGGTCGCCGACGACAAGCGGCGGGAGGCCGGGGACGGCTTCGACGGCTCCTGGGTCGCCCACCCCGACCTCGTCGAGGTGTGCCGCCGGGAGCTCGACCTGGTGCTGGGGGGCCGGCCCAACCAGCTGGGCCGGCTGAGGGAGGACGTGTCGGTCACTCCGGCCCAGCTGCTGGCCGTGGCCGAGACGCCGGGGGAGACCACCCTGGCCGGCCTGCGCAACGACGTCAGCGTGGGCCTGCAGTACCTGGAGTCGTGGCTGCGGGGCCAGGGGGCGGTCGGGATCTTCAACCTGATGGAGGACGCGGCCACGGCCGAGATCGCCCGCTCCCAGGTCTGGCAGTGGGTGCACAACGACGTGGTCCTGGCCGGTGGGGAGGCCGTCACCCCCGAGCTGGTGCGCCGGGTGGCGACAGAGGAGCTGGAGAAGGTCCGCGACTCCGTCGGCGCCGAGGCATTCGCCGCCGGGCGCTACACGCTCGCCCGGGAGCTGTTCGAGCGGGTGGCGCTCGACGACGACTTCGCCGAGTTCCTGACCCTCCCGGCCTACGACCACCTGGACTGACCGGCCTCCGCCTACACCCGCGCCGGGAGGCTGGGCAGCACGAGCCGGGCCCGGCTGTCGTAGTCGGGCCGGGGCGGGCGGTGCCCGGCCAGCGCGTCCGACACCAGCTCCACGGCCCGCTCCAGCTGAGCGTCCCGGCCGGCCGCGTAGTCCTGTGGCCGGAGCACCACCTCGTGGTCGGGGTCCGAGCCGTGGTTCTCGACCCCCCAGCCCACGTCGACGAACCAGAACGCGTACTCGGGCTGGGTGGTCACGCTCCCGTCCACGAGGGGCAGGCTGAGCTCGATGCCGATGACCCCGCCCCAGGTCCGGGTCCCCACCACCGGCCCGAGGCCGAGCAGCTTGAAGCCGTGGGTGAATATGTCGCCGTCCGACCCGGCCCACTCGTTGGTGACGAGCACGATGGGGCCGCCCACCGACTCCTGGGGGTAGGGCTCGACCGGGCCCCAGCGGGACACGTCGTAGCCGATGCGCCGCCGGGCCAGCTTCTCCAGGAGCAGCCCGGAGACGTGGCCGCCGTTGTTGAAGCGGGCGTCCACGACGAGAGCGTCGCGCTCCACCTCGGAGAGGAAGCTGCGGTGGAACTCGGCGAAGCCGGGGGCCATCATGTCCGGGACGTGGAGGTAGCCGACCCGGCCGTCGGTCGCCCGGCGGACCCAGGCCCGGTTGGCCTCCACCCACTCCCGGTAGCGCAGTGGCCGCTCGTCGGACAGGGTCGGCACCAGCACCTGGCGGGCCTGGTGGTCGCCCGAGCCCTCCACCGTCAGCTCCACCGGCTGGCCGGCCTGGTTGGAGAGCAGGGGCCCTGGGCCGGTCAGGGCGTCCACGGCCTGGCCGTTGACGGCCAGGATGGCGGTGCCGGGGCCCACCCCCACCCCCGGCGATGCGAGCGGCGACGCCTCCTTCTGGTCCCAGCTGGCGCCGGCGGCCACCCGGCTCACCCGCCACCGGGACGTATCCGCGTCCCAGGCCAGGTCGGCACCGAGGCGGGCCAGGCCCCACTCGGGGGGATGGCGGTAGTCCCCGCCTATCTCGTAGCAGTGGGACGTGCCCAGCTCGCCCTGCATCTCCCACATGAGGTCGGAGAACTCGGCCCTGGTCGCCACCAGGTCCACCAGCGGCAGGTAGCGGGCGAGCACCCGGTCCCAGTCCACCCCCGACATGTCCTGCACCCAGAACTGCTCTGCCTGGAGGCGCCAGGCCTCCCGCACCATCTGGGCCCACTCCGCCGCCGGCTCTACGCCGATGCGGACCCGGCCGAGGTCCACCCACCCGCTGGCCCGCCCGGGCGGCTCGTGCTCGACCTCGGGGTCGGGCTTCTTGCCGGCGGCGACGACCCGCAGCCGCCGGCCGCCACCGCCGCCGCCACCGCCGCCCGAGCCGGCGGCGTAGACCACCTTCTCGCCGCCGGCGCTCACCTCGAAGCCGCTGATGTCGTGGACCAGCGTCTCGTGCTTGCCGCCGGCAAGGTCGTAGGCGTCGAGGGACGCCGTGGCCGGAGGCGCGGTCGAGAAGATGTCGCCGCCGAGGGCCCCCTCGACGGGGTGGGCCAGCAGGAGCACCTTGCCCCGGATCGCCGCCACCTTGTCGTAGCGGCCCTCTGGCACGGGGAAGGCGAGGACCCGCCCCTCGATCCCGTCCCAGTCGATGCGCACCGGCGGGGGCGCGTGGTCGCCGTCGCCCTTGGATCCGTCGCCGCCGCTCTCCGGCGCCTTCTCCTCGCCGTCCTCGGGCGGCTTCGGGCGGACGAGGAACGGCGACGGGTCCTCGGCCCGCAGGGTGACCAGGTATGGCCGGGCGCCCCGGGGGAAGCCCATGTCGAAGACCAGGCTGTCGTACACCGGGTCGAAGGTGCGCCTGGACAGGAACGAGAGCCACCGCCCGCCCGGGTCGAAGCTCGGGCAGGTGTCCCGGAACTGGGGCGGGGTCACGGCGTGGACGGCGCCGCCGGCGGCCTCGGCCACCTTGATGCACCGGGTGTGCTCGCTCCCCGGGAAGCTGTAGGCCAGCCACCGGCTGTCGGGGGACCACGCCGGCTCGCCCGGCCGGCCGAAGCGGGACTCGTCGACCACGGCGGCCCCGCCGCCGGCGACGGTGGCGACGAGGAGCTGGTTCTGGTGGTTGACGACGGCCACCCGCTCGCCGTCAGGGGACGGGACCAGCTCGACCACTCGGCCGAGGCCGGGCACGGCCAGCCGCCGGACGGCCGGCTCCACGACCTCCGTCCCGGCGCCGTCCGCCCCCGAGCCGTCCGTCCCGGGCGCCTCGGGGGTGGCCGGCCCGACCGCGTGCACCTCCAGCCCCTCCTCCCCGCCCTCGTCACTCACGACCACGACGCTCCCCCCCTTGCCGAGGAAGCGGGCCAGGCGGTAGCGCACGCCCTGGGGCCGGCCGTGCTGGCGGACGGCCCGGTCCCAGTTGGAGAGGGTGACGAGCTTGCCCCGCACGTCCAGGGCGAGGCGCTCCCCATCGGCGTCCAGGGCGTAGTGGGAGAGGTGCTTGCTGGCTTCTATGAAACGGGGCTGGCGCTGGGTACGCGGGCTGCCCACCTCCACCCCGATGCGGCTGGCAGCCCCGCCCCGCGGGTCGTACAGCCAGAGCTGGGCGCCGGCTTGGTACACGATGCGAGTCCCGTCGGTGGACGCCCAACGCGCGTAGTGCTCGTCGTGGTCGGTGTGCCGGCGGAGGCCGGAGCCGTCCGGGAGGCAGGAGTAGAGGTTGCCGATCCCCTCGTGGTCGGAGAGGAAGAAGACCCGCTCTCCGACCCACATCGGGGAGGCCAGGTTGCCGTCCGCTGCGCCGGCGTCGAGCATCGGCCGGAAGTCGCCCGTCCCGCCCGGGTCGACCCAGATGACCCCGGCCGTCCCGCCCCGGTAGCGCTTCCAGCGGGCCGGGTCGGCGGTGTTGCGCCCGATGGCCACGGCACCCCCCGGCCCGTAGGCCACAGCGCTCACCGGGCCGAGGGGGAGGGGCTCGAGGCCCCCGCCAGGGACCGGCTCCGGCGCCAGCAGGTAGGCCAGGGTGAGGGGGCGGAACGGCTGGCCCGCGGCGCTCGTGACGACGACCCGGCCGTCGGGGGCCCACCCGGCCACCGACGCCTCGCCCAGCCAGGTGAGGCGCCGGGCCGGCCCGCCGGTCGCCGGCATGACGTAGACGTCGGGCTGGCCCTGGGCCACGCTGGTGAAGGCGAGGAGGGAGCCGTCGGGGGAGAGGGAGGGTCGGCCGATCTCGAGCAGGTCGGACGTGAGGCGCTGGGCCGCCCCCCCGTCGGCGCTCACCGACCACAGGTCGTCCTCGGTGACGAAGACGACCCGATCGCCGTTGATCGACGGGAAGCGGAGGTAGGCGGGGATGGAGGTCACCGGGTCACCGTAACCCGCCGGCCGGGCTGCGCCCAAGAGCGGTCATGCCCAGCTCCGGCCATCGGGCGTGCGGATGGCGGCCGGGGGCCGCAGCGGGCGCAGCGTGCGGGCCCGGATCTGGGCGACGTCGCCGGCATGGCCGTCCACCACGCCGTCGACGCAGAGGAGCGGGCTGGTGCGCACGGCCACGCGGTGGGCCTCGTAGAGGGCGGCGGAGAGCATCACGCTCACGAGGCCGTGCTCGTCCTCGAGGAGGAGGAAGACCACACCCTGGGCGGTCGCCGGGCGCTGCCTGCACACCACCAGGCCGGCCGTCTCCACCCGGGCCCCGGCCGCCACCGATGCCAGCTGGGCCGAGGAGCGGGCCCGGGGCCCCAGCTCGGGGCGCAGGAACGACATGGGGTGGGCGTCGGGGGAGAGCCCCAGCACCTCGTAGTCGACGGCCATGGCCTCGCAAGGGGTGAGGCCGGGGAGGGCCACCTCGTCCTGCTCGGTCGGCAGCGGCAGCGCCAGCTGGCGGGGACGGCGGGGGCGGCCGGGGCGGGCGCGGGCCGTTCGTGGGCGCCCGGCCCGAGCGGCACCGGTTGCCATTCCTATGAGGCCGAGCTGCCACAGGAGCTCCCGGCGTCCCATGCCGAGGCCGTCGAGCGCCCCGACCAGGATGGCGTTCTCGGCCGCCTCGCGGGGGAGCTCGGTGCGCTGGGTGAGATCCCGGAGGGACCGGTAGGGGCCGGTCCGGTCCCGCTCGTCAGCCACCGCCTCCGCCGTGGTGCGGCCGAGGCCGTGGACCCAGGAGAGCCCGAGGCGCACGGCCCCTTCCTCCAGCGTGCAGGCGGCCCGGCTGGCGTTGACGTCGGGCCGGCGCACCGGGACCCCGTGGCGGCGGGCGTCGCCCGTGAGCACGTGGGGCGGGTAGAAGCCCATGGGCCAGCTGTTGAGGAGGGCGCAGTAGAAGGCCGCGGGGTAGTGCTCCTTCAGCCAGGCCGACTGGTAGGCGAGGAGGGCGAATGCGGTGGCGTGGCTCTTCGGGAAGCCGAACTGGGCGAAGCCGCTGAGCGTGGTGAACATGGCCCCGGCCGTGGGCGGCGGGACGCCCCTGTCCCTGGCTCCGGCGAGGAAGCGGTCCCGGTAGCCGGCCATGGCCTGCAGGGCGTCCCGCCGGCTCATGGTCCGCCGGAACGCCTCGGCCTCCCCCGGGCCGAAGCCGCCCATCGCCATGGCCACCTGGAGGACCTGCTCCTGGTAGAGGACCACCCCGAGGGTCTCCTCCAGGGCGGCGCGCACGCATTCGTGCGGCATCTCGGGACGCGGGGGGTCGAGGCCGGCCAGGAGCGCGGCCCGCCTGGCCTGGCGGCGGGCCACGTACGGGTGGACGGCGCCCCCCACGATGGGGCCGGGGCGGATGATGGCGACCTGGGCGGCCAGGTCGTCCAGGTTCTCCGGCCTCGTCCTCGGCAGCATGGCGGCCTGGGCCCGGGACTCGATCTGGAAGACCCCCACGGTGTCGCCCCTCTCGATGCGGCGGTAGACCGCCGGGTCCGAGAAGTCGATCCGGGACAGGTCGACCTCGTCGCCGTGGTGCTCGGCCACGAGGTCGAGGGCCTCCTCGACCAGCGACAGCATGCCGAGGGCCAGGACGTCGATCTTCACCATGCCGGCGTCGTCGACCGAGTCCTTGTCCCACTGGCAGACGTAGCGGCCGGGCCAGGCCGCCGGCTGGACGGGGACGCAGTCGACGAGGGGCTCGGAGGAGATCACCACCCCGCCGACGTGCTGGGAGACGTGGCGGGGGAAGTCGGCCAGCTGGTAGGAGAGCGCGATCAGGTCGGACCAGCCCGGGGCGTCGACGAGGGGGGCGAACTGGGGGGAGCGCTCCATCTCCGCCCGCACGTCCCTCGCGCTGCCGTAGCCCTCGCTCCACTTGGCCAGCCTGTCCAGCTCCGAGGCGGGCAGGCCCAGGACCTTGCCGACGTCGCGCACGGCGCTGCGCACCCGGTAACGGGGGAAGGCGGCCACCAGCGCCGCGTGGTCCGGCCCCCAGTGCTCGTAGACCCGCCGGAAGAGCCGGTCGCGGATGTCCCTCGGGAAGTCGAGGTCGATGTCGGGCAGGGAGGTCATGTCCTCGTTGAGGAACCGTCCGAGGAAGAGGTGGTTGCGGACGGGGTCGATGTGCGAGAGGCCGATCAGGTAGCAGACGACGCTGCCGACGCTCGACCCCCGGCCCCGGCCGGGAGGCAGGTTGACCCGGCCCCTGGGCGAGGCGCCCCTCACCTCGGCGGCCACCTCCACGGCCAGCTCCAGCACCTCGTGGTAGACGAGGAAGAACCCGGCCAGCCCGTGGCGGGCGACGAGGGAGAGCTCCTCGTGGAGGCGCCGGGCGGCGGCGGGGCGCTCGCCCTCTCGGTAGCGCGCGGCCAGGGCCTCCCGGCACAGGTGGGCCAGCCAGGAGTCGGGGGAGTGGCCGGCGGGGACGGGCGGGGTCGGCAGGCGGTAGCCGAGGTCGCTGGTGAGGTCGAAGGCGGCGCAGCGCTCTGCTATGTCCAAGGTGGCCCCCACGGCCTCTGGCCATCGGGCGAAGCGCCGGGCCTGGGCCTCGGGGGGGCGGAGGTAGAGCTCGCCGTTGGCCCGGCGGAGCTGGTGGCTCTCGTCCAGGGTGGTGCGGTGGCGGATGGCGCAGAGCACGTCGTGGAGCCGGTGGCGCGACCGGTCGTGGTAGTGGACGTCGCCCGTGGCGACCGGCTGGACGCCGAGGCGGCGGCCCAGGTCGACGAGGGCCCGGTTGCGGGGGAGGTCCCCGTGCACCAGGTTGTGGTGCAGCTCCACGTAGACGTTGCCCGGGCCGCCCATCTCGGCGGTCAGGCGGGAGAGGGCGGCGGCGGCGCCCGTTCGGTCTCCGGCCTCGACCAGCGCCGGGACCTCGCTGGAGCGCCCCCCGGTCAGGCAGACGAGGCCGCCGGCGTGGCCGGCGAGCAGGGCGCGGGGGAGGCAGGGGTCGCGGCGCCGGCGCTCCCGTTCCTCCGCGGTCGGGGCGGCGTGGCCGTGGGCCAGGCTGACCAGGCGGCACAGGTTGGCGTAGCCCTGGCGGGAGGTGGCGAGCAGGGTGAGGGGGTGGCGGGCGCCGGGGCCGGCGGGGCCTGCGCCGGAGTCGGGGCCGTCGGGGTCCAGGGCGGTGGTCAGCTCCACCCCGATGACGGGCTGGATGCCCCGGGCCCGGCAGGCCCGGGCGAAGACCAGGGCGCCGCAGAGGTTGTCCCGGTCGGTGACGGCGAGGGCGTGGTACCCGAAGGCGGCGGCCCGGTCGATCAGCTCCTCAGGGTGCGAGGCGCCCTCCAGCAGGGAGTAGTTCGTGTGGAGGTGGAGCTCCGCGTACGGGGGCGGCCCGCCGCCCCCTGGATCGGGCCTGCCCACGGCTGCCTCCTCGCCCACTCCCCCCACACTAGCGAACACACGTTCCCCAAGAGGCGGGCCTCTCCGCCCTCTTGCCGATCGAACACACGTTCCCTATGCTGGGTAGCCCCCCTCGGACAGCCGTGCGGGGAGGAGGCGAGTGACGAGGAGATGGCCATGGGGATGTCCCCGATCGGAGCCGGGCCGTGAGCAGCGCCCGGACGATGGCCGTCCGGACGAGCACCGAGGGTCCCGGCCGGCCTATGAGCAGATCCGGCGGGCCTGCGAGCAGAGCCGGCCGGCCCGGGAGCAGAGCCGGCCAGACTGTGAGCAGCGAGGTCGGGTGCCTTCTGGTGCCTCGCTTCCCGCTGTCCTGCGAGCTGGCCGACCGGCCCGAGCTGGCCGGCCTTCCCGTGACGGTGACCAGGCACGACACCTCGTCGGCCTGGGCGGTCTCGCCCGAGGCCGAGGCCGAGGGCGTCTCAGCGGGGCAGTCCGTGCGGGAGGCCCTGGCCCGCTGCCCGGCAATGGCCGTGATCGAAGGCCGGCCGGCTCGCTACGACCGGGAGGCCGAGGGCATCCTGGCCGCCCTCGAGCAGGTGGCGCCCGGCGTCGAGCCCGGGCCCGAGGCCGGGATCGCCTACGTGGAGCTGGGCGGCCTGGCCCGGTGCTGGCCAGCCGG
The DNA here is from genome assembly GCA_050744025.1 of Acidimicrobiales bacterium. Lineage (GTDB taxonomy): Bacteria > Actinomycetota > Acidimicrobiia > Acidimicrobiales > JAJPHD01 > JBOGGR01. The sequence goes on along the minus strand of JBOGGR010000210.1, from coordinate 1,439 downwards.
CGCCGTGGGCGGGGCGCCCGGCGCGGTGGGCGGGGCGCCCGGGTCGGTGGGCGGGGCGCCCGGGCCGCCGGAGACCCTGTGGGCAGCCCTCCTATCCTGCGCTCCCGACGGGTTGCGGCCCCGGCTTGGGGTGGCGCCGGGCAAGCTCGCCGCCCTGGTGGCCGCCCGGGAGGCGGGGGCCGGCCAGGCGATGGTCCTCACTCACGCCGAGGCGTCGTCCCTCCTCGCCCCCCAGCCGGTCGACGTGCTCCCCGTGCCGGCGGAGATGCTCCGGCGGCTGCGCCTGTTCGGCATCACCACGCTGGGGGCGCTGGCTGCCCTGCCGCCCACCACCCTCACGGCCCAGTTCGCAGAGGATGGGAGGCGGGCGTGGGAGCTGGCCCGGGGATGGCCGGAGCCGGTGCGGCCCCGTCCGTGGCGGGAGCGGGTGGAGGGGCGGATGGCCTTCGACGACCCCCTGGTGAGCCGGGAGGCCGTGCTGGTAGGCGCCCAGCTGGTCCTGGCCCGAGCCCTGGCCCAGCCAGCCAGGCGGGGGCGGGCCTCCCGCCAGGCCGTCCTCCGGGCAACGACCGAGCGGGGGGGCCGCTGGGAGCGCACGGTGACGCTCAAGGATGCCGTGGCCGACCGTGCCCGGCTGTGGGACCTGCTGAGGCCGTACGTGGCCGAGGCCCGGCTGCCCGGGCCGGTGAGCGGGATCTCGATCGAGCTGGCAGCCCTGGTGGCCGGACGGGGCCACCAGGGCGAGCTGTTCCCGGACCGGCTGGCCCGGGCCGGGGCGGCGCCGCCTGGGGCACGGCCGGAGGCGGGGACGGGGCCCCGCCGGGCGGAGGAGGACGGAGCTCGACGGGCGGGTGGGGTGGCAGCCGGGACCATGGCGCAACGGGAGCGGTTGGAGGACTGCCTGCGCCAGCTGGAGGCCAGGTACGGGTACTGCCCGGTAGGCCGGGTGGTGGTGGTGGAGCCATGGAGCCGGATCCCCGAGCGCCGGCTGGCCATCGTCGACCTCGACCTCTAGGCCGGCCGGTGCCGGTCGAGGTGGAGCCAGACAGCGCCGGGCGCCCGGCTGCCGTCACGGCGCAGGGCCGGCGGCAGCGCGCGGTGGTGGGGATTCAGGAGACCTGGCGGGTGGACGAGGGATGGTGGCGCCCCCGCCCGTTGTCGCGCCTGTACGTCCGGCTGACCCTGGACGACGGCCAGCGCCTGACCGTCTACCAGGACCTGGTGGAGGGGGGCTGGTGGGCGCAGCGGTACTGAACCCCGCGATGAGTCCATCGACCCGGCCGGCATGTGGACACCGCGAGCTTCTGGAGGCCTACCGTTCCTAATCACTGAGCAATAGTGACTTATGCTCGGTGAGCGACTCCGAACGGTCCTGGGTCGCCTGGTCGCCTGGGGATGCCCGGTTGGCTGGTCGGGTCTTGTGCCGCGGGTGCGGCTGC